>DATJEM010000208.1:0-7597 GCA_035496615.1 Leptolyngbya sp. | reverse complement strand
ACATTCAGGTCGTCAATGATGATCTAGAACGGGCACTGGGGGAAATCGAGACGGCTTTGTTTGAACCTGCTACCGCGATTTGCTGATTCATCCGGCTGAGTTGATCCGATTGACGGTTGATTTGATCGACGGTTGATTTGATCGACGATCGCGCGCTCGATTCCATAACACAGCGCAACCAGTGGGCGCTCCTTAAGATGCCCACCGGATTGGGTTGAATAACAGTCTTATAGTCCGCTGGTGAAGTTCTTGAATAAAGAAATATTGGTCAGCAGGAAGTAAGCGAATGCTGCACCCCCGACACCGCCGACAAAGAATCCGGATGCGTATTCGTTCCAACCATGCCCCGTGCTAAGTTCGCTGGGCGGATTGGGGGTTGTGATGGTTGCGGTCGGAGCGGGAGGATTGCTCGCGCCGTAGAGTGAGATCGCCAAGGTGGAAATGAGAATGAGTCCGATCGTAGAGAGCAGTCCCGCTAAGTTTCCAAGATCCGTATCGCGCAATGGACCTAGCACTACGAAAGGTCCAAGAATCCAGTAGCCATGAGCTAATCCAACTTCTAACCCACGACGCAGCGGAGAAAGCCCCTGGCGATAGGCAGGCAGCGCGTTGATGTAGGTCTTGACGAGCGGCGAAGCATTAATCGGTGTTGCCAGATTCCCATTTTGGGCATCGTAAGCGGGAAAGACGACTTCTTTGTTGCGGGGATCGTTGGGTCGGTTGCTGGCTTCAGGATGTTTAAGAATTTGCATGATTGTCCTGTCTTCTAGTGTTGCTAAAGGCGATTGTAGAAGTGGGCGTTTTCACCCTTCATCACTCTGAAGACACAAAAGTTTACTAAGTGTGTTATTTAGTCAGCAAGGCAATGTAAGGCTTTGTGAACTCGTCAAACTGGCTACAGCCCTCGCTGCCTGTAGGGTGTCATAATCCCAACATTGCTTCACCAAGTTTCTTTATAAAGATTTAAGATTTCGCAACATCATGTCCCAAATCTAGAATTCCCTCGTATCTTGAGGGAAGCGTTTCACCTGTTTTGAGTCCGCGTTAGATTAGGTAAATTATGTCTTTCAGCCCTAATTATCTTCGATCGCTCTTACTCGCTATCTTGGTCAGCTTCATTGCTCCGATCGCGCTGATTGGTGGCGTGATTTTAGCTCTGTTAGCCCTCGGCTTTGTCCCAGGCTTAATGCCGATCGGGCAAGCCTCTACCGCGCAAATTCTATCGTTTCTTGAAACCTTTGGGAATGGCAACGCTTGGGAAGGTGCGATCGTAATTGGATGTGCTTGTGGGGTCGTGGGTGCGTTATTCGACACTTATATTTTCACTGTTACGACTTCGATCGACTAAGATTTCCCGCGAGTTGGCAAGTCCAGTCATTTACAAATCACAGATCGATTGCGTTCAGTCGTTGCACTTCGAGTCTACTGAGCGAGACGATTTCCATCTCAATGGTCTGCCATGTCGTGCTTGAGGTTGCTTCAGGTTAACGGCTTTACCCTTTCGCTTGATAGACTGGAAGTACGGTGAAGCATCTATTTCTCACGATAATTCTTCCCGATAATGTAGTCTGCTTCAAGCCTATTCTTCAAGCTTATTTAATTGTACAGCTTGATCCAACGCTTGCCAGCTTCGATTTAAGTCACCTCTAAGTCACATGGACGCTATTCATATTCCTCGCCTCACTCAAACTCCGGGACAGAATCAAACGATCGAGTTCAAAACCTTCCTCAAAGATCTAAAAACGCTAACTCCGGTTCAAGGGCAACTCACCCTCTCGCACCGAGGCAATTTTCTTGAAGTTTCGGCCCGTGCAGAAACGATCGTGACGCTGACGTGCCATCGATGTTTGCAGCAGTTTAACTATCGGTTGGAGATTGCTCCAAGCGAACTGATTTGGCTGGACGAAACAGCGGATCAGCTCGATGAATTGCCGCTCGATCGCGATCTTTCGATGGATGATTTGGTTGAAACACTCTCGCCAAATGGTTACTTTGATCCAGAAACCTGGCTATATGAGCAACTTTCGCTCGAAATTCCGCAGCGCCAACTCTGTGAACAAAGCTGTACTGGAATTGAAGTCGCAGATGAGATCAAAAATCCTGGAATCGATCAGCGGTGGGCTTCGCTGCAATCTTTGAAAGGACGGCTCTCGAATTGAACTCACCGCGTTAAATTGGCGGTACGGTAGTAGATAGACCGCACTTTAACCCTTCAATTTATGAGTTTTAGCGACGAATTTAATCTGCTAATCCGGGCGCGATATCCGATCATTTATATTCCGACTCGCGAAGAAGAACGGGTCGAAGCTGCGATCGCTCAATCTGCCAAAGCTCAGGGCGATCGAGCCATTTACACTTGGGATTTTGTGGATGGCTATCAAGGCAATCCTAACGATGTGGGCTTTGGCAAGCGCAATCCCCTTCAGGCATTAGAACTCGTCGAGAAATTGCCGATCAGCGCGCCTGCGATTTTTATTTTGCGAGATTTTCATCGATTTCTAGAAGATATCTCGATTTCACGCAAGCTGAGAAACTTAGTCCGATTGTTGAAATCTCAGCCCAAAAATTTAGTTTTGTTATCTTCTCAGATCGCCATTCCTGATGATCTGAGCGAAGTTCTAACCGTGTTGGAATTTCCGCTTCCGGCAGGGGCAGAAATCAAAATCGAGATTGAGCGGCTGTTGAGCGCAACCGGGCAGCGACTGGAAAGCAAGAATTTGGATGAACTGGTGCGATCGTGCCAGGGTTTGTCCATCGAACGAATTCGGCGCGTTTTAGCACGAGCGATCGCGCTGCATGGGGAACTCCGCCCCGAAGATGTAGAACTGATTCTCGAAGAAAAACGCCAAACGATTCGCCAAACCCAAATTCTCGATTTCTATCCCGCAAAAGAAGAAATCTCAGACATTGGGGGACTGGATAATCTCAAGGATTGGTTGCTCAGACGCGGCGGCGCTTTTAGCGATCGTGCCCGACAGTATGGCTTACCGCATCCTAAAGGGTTGATGCTCGTTGGCATTCAAGGCACCGGAAAATCATTGACCGCAAAAGCGATCGCGCATCACTGGCATTTACCGCTCTTGCGTTTGGATGTGGGGCGCTTGTTTGGGGGGCTGGTGGGGGAATCAGAATCGCGGACTCGTCAGATGATTCAGCTTGCCGAAGCGCTTGCACCTTGTGTGCTGTGGATTGATGAAATTGATAAAGCATTTTCGGGAGTCGATGGTCGGAGCGATTCGGGCACCAGTAGTCGAGTGTTTGGCACATTTATTACCTGGATGGCTGAGAAAAAATCGCCTGTGTTTGTGGTTGCCACTGCCAATAATATTCAATCGCTACCACCAGAAATGTTGAGAAAAGGGCGATTTGATGAGATCTTTTTTGTCGGATTGCCCAGTCAAGAAGAACGTCGATCGATCTTTTCGGTGCATCTTTCGCGCTTGCGTCCGCACAATTTGAAGCAATATGATCTCGATCGGTTAGCTTACGAAACGCCGGATTTTTCTGGAGCCGAGATTGAGCAAACTTTAATCGAAGCGATGCACATCGGATTTAGTCAAAACCGCGACTTTGCCACCGATGATATTCTCGAATCTGCCAGCCAGATTGTGCCGCTTGCCCACACTGCCAAAGAGCAAATCGACTTTCTGCAAGACTGGGCGGCAGCCGGGAAAGCGCGAATGGCTTCTAAGCATAGTCCCCTCAGCGATCGAATTCAGCGTCAACTTCAGCAACCCGAATAACCGCCTCTTTACTCTGGGTGAAGCGAACTCTGAAATCTTTGGAGGTGAATCGATCGCACTTCTACAAAGGCAGAATTGCGCCCTTAAGATTTGCGCCGCTGAAATTTGTGCCAGATAAATTTGCGCCAGCAAAATTCGCTTTTCCTAAATTTGCCCAAGATAAATCCGCGTCCGACAAATCTGCCCCTGTGAAATCCGCCTCAAACAAATAAGCCCCGACCAAATGCGCTCGCCGTAAATTGGCTTTGTGGAAGTTCGATCGATAAAAATGCACGCCGCTTGATTCTGTTTCAACCAGCGTTGCACCGCTCAAATTTGCTTCTGCAAGATTCGCTTGAAACAAAATTGCATTGCTCAAATCCGATCGCCGCAAATCTGCACGAGTCAAGTCCGATCGCTTAAACTTCGCCCCGCGTAGCTCTGTCCCGATCAAATTCGCTCCAACTAAATCTGCATCGTTGAAATTCGCCCCTTTCAAATCCGCGCCAATGAAATTTGCATGATTCAGCATCGCATGATGAAAATCGGCATTCACCAAAACCGCATCCACAAACTGCGCCTCCTGAAGCAGAGCGTGAATAAATTCCGCATGGTGCAGAACTGCCTGATTGAACTTTGCGCCGCTCATATTTGCCTCATTCAACACTGCCCAACGGAGACTCGATCGATAAAAATCCACTCCATGCAGATCCGCCCCGCGCAATTCCATCTCGTCCAAATCGGCATCGCTCAAATCCGGTTGAATCGTCGGATAGCGCGATCGCCACTCTGTCCACACGATCGCACCCCGCTGCAACGTCATCAAATGCGCCATCACCGCCACGATCGTTACTCCTTGCGAGTGTCAATCTGTTCACGCCCCGGCAAACTCGCCATCGTTTCAATCACCGCTTGAGACGCTGCGAGGATGTCGCGTTCTTCGCCGCCGAGATACAGCCGCCCAAAGCTTCCCACCGCCGAGATTTGTAAAATGTTGATCAATGCGGCTTTTTCGGCTTCATTCGCTGCTAGTGCTGCATACGCCGCAGGTTCGACTTCAAACACATAGAGCGTCTGCCCTGCCAAAATCATGTTGCCGCGTCGAGTCCGGTTAATCAGTTGGGTATGATGCGCGTCAATATTGCGAATAATCTGGCTAGAAATCACGCGAGGTCGAAGACAATCCTGTTTTCGCACATCCAGCGATGCCAAAATTGCTCGTCCCGCTGCATTTACTTCTCCTTGATTGCTGGCATGAATTTCGAGCAGTCCATACAGTCGCTCGACGACTTGCACTCCAGGACGTACCACCGCCGCTTTGAGCGCCACATCCATAATCCGGTTGATCTCAATACCGGGAGAAATTTCAATCCACAGCGAAGCATCCCCCGGAAGCGGCAGAAATCCTAGGGATTCTGTTCCTAGATATGCGGCGTGTTGTGACTGCAAGCGATCGATGTAAACGTAGCTGCGAAGATCAATACCCAAGAGAAACCGAGTGTAAAGTTGCTTTATCAGTATACGAGGTCAGCGAGTGCGATCGAAATAAAGCTACGATCGCCCTTCCCTAAACCTGCATCAGGCATTAATTCTGCCCGTCATCGGAGAACTTGCACTGGCATACGCTTTCACGGGAATGCGTCCTGCTTGATATGCCAATCGTCCCGCTTCGGCTGCAAGATTCATTGCTCGTGCCATGGCTGCGGGATGGTTTGCTTGAGCGATCGCAGTGTTAATCAACAACGCATCCGCGCCCAGTTCCATCGCTTGGGCGGCTTCGCTCGGCGTACCAATGCCCGCATCGACCACGATCGGAATCTTGGCATTCTCGATAATAATTTGAATGTTTGCCGCGTTGCGAATGCCTTGCCCTGATCCGATCGGTGATCCTAACGGCATCACCGTGGCACAGCCGACTTCTTCCAATCGCTTCGCCAACAGCGGATCAGCATTCACATACGGTAAGACGGCAAACCCTTCTTTGACCAATTGTTCGGCAGCTTCGAGCGTTCCGATCGGATCGGGCAGCAAATACTTTGCATCGGGAATCACTTCGAGTTTGACAAAGTTATTCTCTTCTTGTCCTAAAAGTTTTGCCATTTCTCGCCCCAATCTTGCTACGCGGATCGCATCTTCTGCGGTTTGACAGCCTGCGGTATTTGGCAGCATCCAAATTTTACTCCAGTCGATCGCTTCAGCGAGTCCTTCATGTCCGGGTGCATTGGTCTGCACTCGTCGCACGGCAACGGTGACAATTTCACACCCGCTTGCCGCAATGCTCTGGCGCATTTCATCGAAGCTGCGGTATTTTCCGGTTCCGGTCATCAATCGGGAGTGAAACGTGCGCCCCGCGATCACTAAGGGATCGTCTAAAGATTTATCTAGGGGCTTATCTAAAGTCTGCATAGTTTCCAGTTGCCTCGATCGCGTACTAGTTGCGGACTTTCATTATGCCGAAAATCTAGCCGCGCTGATCTTGAGGAATCATGAATTCGAGACGTGCGATCGCCAACCAAACGTATATAAAGACGTGGCGATCGAGCCATTTCCGTTCTCGAATTTGCCAAATGCTTGGCAACGGTGCGAGGTGATGATTGGGTTCTGTGTCAGCGTCCCTACTGTCCGTTCCTACTGTACAGAGATTAGCGCTACCGGGCAGTTAGCATTATTTAAGATCGCATCGACTCGATGCCCAAAAAAGACTCGTCCGGTCAACATCCGAATGTTGCTGCCTAACACGATCAGATCAACGGATTCGTCCCGCGCAAAATTGAGGATCGTCCGCTCTGGACTTTTGCCCTCAAAAATCCTGAACGTCACTTTTGCTCCTAACAACTCTCCAACTTCTGCTTGATTTTTCACAAGCTGATAAGCAATATCTCGCGCGGCATCAGGGGTCTGCTGATCGTACAGGGCGTAATCAGACTGGGGTGGAATAATCACATGAATCAAACTCACCAAGGCTCCTGTTTCAGCCGCGATCGTACTAGCAAATTCGATCGCGTTTTTGCTGTACTCCGAGCCAGCCGTTGGCACTAGAATATGCCGGATTGCTTTTGGCTCGACTTGGCAAACCTCACCCTGCGGAGCGGGCAGATGAGACTTGACAACCAGCGTCGCGCAAGGCGCTTCTTGCACCACGCGATCCACCAGCATATTGAAAACGGTTCCCCGGCGCTGCCTTTGCTCAGATGCCCCCATCACGACCAAATCATAGCCTTTACGTGCCTCAGCCAAGATGACCTCTGCCTTCGTCCGCCCTGATTCCACTTTGCTGTGCAAGATGCTGTTCTCAGGTAGCGCCATCGCAGTCAGAACCGCATCTAAAGCGCTCTCTGCCAAATCTTCTTTGACGATCGCGGCTTTTTTATCCTTTCGCTTCTGAGGCGGCTTATCACTAGCTGCGTAGAGAGCAGTCACTTCAATCTCATTTTGCTGTCCTAAGTAGCTCACGAGCTGCGCTGCAAGCTGGACATTCGCCCCGCCGCTCGTCGGCATCAAAACGCGGCGAATCTGCTTAATGAAACTCTGACTTTCGTGTTCTTCTCGTTGGAGCCGCTGCGCTTCTTCTTCGCCGATGACAACCTTCGAGAGCGTCCAACGCAGCAAAGGCGGAGCCATCAGCGAGGTGACGATCGCCACCATGACAATAATCGAATACATCTGTTGGTTCAGAACCCCCAGCGATAGCCCGATCGTCGCAACAATAATTTCCATTGCCCCGCGCGCGTTCATTCCCGATCCCATTGCCATGCCTTCCCAATGAGACAACCCGCCCACACGGGAACCAATATATGCCCCGACAAACTTACCAATACAGGCGACAGCTAAAACAACTAGCCCAATCAGTAAGGTTTCAGAAGCCATCAACTGTA
>DATJEM010000207.1:0-6644 GCA_035496615.1 Leptolyngbya sp. | reverse complement strand
AAAAAATACTTGATCTCTTTAGAAAGCTTAGAAAACTCAACAGATTTCGCTTTATTTTTGTTCTAGATTCTAACTGAATTGTTTCTCTTCAATTGAAATTCAGTTCATGTTTCGTAGACTGAACAAAAGCCGCCACTCAGTCTTTTATTCTAATTAGTTTTGAATCACCACAAAACGTTAAATGATTCAGGAATAAATCCCCTAGATCAAGTTTGCCGGATTAGGATGAATCCTAAGGAAAAAAGGGGTAATAGGTTTAACAAATGGATACTATCCAGACTCAGATCAACGCTCTCAATAACAAGGTAGATTCGCTGCACCAGATCATTGAACAGTTAGGAGCAAATCTGACGCAAACCTTGACCGGAATGGATTGCGAACCCAATCACGGAATTAGTCGATCGACTTTTGGAACCACGAATGGACGATATGGCTATTCTTATGCTCGATCCGGGGATTCTTCGCTCGAACATAAAGATGTTTTAGTCGATCATCATCCAATCGATTCGACTCCGCATGGTGGAGAAAAAGCGCTAACGCCAGAAATTCAAATTCAACGCCTCACGGCTCAATTGACGGCTGCTTACAATCGCATTGCCGCGCTCGAAGAACAGCTTTTGGCTCAGAGAGTTCATTAACGCTGACTTCGATCGAGTAACTGTTCGATCGCGTCTAGTAATTCAGACTGCCCCCAGTTGCGAAACACTGATGCCGCGATCGCGCATCCTCCCGCCCCTACGCCTTCTTTGACAAATCCTTGTTCATACGCTTGAAGCTGGCTCCATCGAGATTTCGCGAAGTTTAAGTTTGTGGCAATCAGCGGTGCATCTTTTAGCGTGTCTGCCAGTCCGATCGTATCTCCGGTTGGGTCTTCTGCGACCCATCGGGTTGTGCCGACGATAATTTGATCCGAATTCCAAGCTAAAGATTTTGCTTGAGCGATCGATTGGATCAACGTCAACACTGCTAACATTTGGGTTCCGCCTGCCAGTAAAACGCCCACTGATCGACTAGCGGCGATCGCCATTCCTGCGACGGTAATTTGCATCGGATCGCCCACGGCAGCCACGATCGAAAACGGATCGCTGATCGGGTTAAACAATCCTTGCTGAACTAACTTCCACTTTTGCGCGTGATTGCAAACTGCATGACTGCTGTTTACTTTTTCGATCGCATCAATTCCTAGCGCTGTTAGAACGGCTAAAGCGGTCGTGGTTCCACCGACCACACATTCGCCCAAAATTAAGTAATCAGCGCTTTGAGCCAGTTTCTCGCCCCATTTCAAACCTTGATTGAAGAGATGGTGGACAATTTCGAGATCGAGCGCCTTTCCTGTACTCACACATCGAGCCGGGCTGCCGTGTAAATCGATCGCCTCAATCGACGGCGATCGCGGCAATCCCGCATTCAAAACGGTCACCGGAATCTCTAACGCTTCAATCACTGCACGAGAAATAAATACCGGAGATGCGCCACTGTGCAAAGGCGGCAGCGGAAACGTGGGATGAGGTTGAACCCCATTGACTAGAAATTCAGCATCGGCGATCGCCGTGAGTTGTCGATCAGCGGGCGTGGCACCCGCAGCCGAAATTCCGGGAATCAATCCGGTTTCTGTAAAGCCCAACACACAGGCAAAATGCGGTTTTTTTCCTTGATGTCGCTCTATCCACGATCGCGCCTGTGCAGCTTGCGTGTAGATGGCGATTGCATCATTCATTATCAAAAATAACTTGCACCCATTCAGGCGGACGCGGAATTGGCGTGTTTAAGCGATCGAACAGAAACCAAGCCGCCAAGTGTACAACGAATAAATATACGGTATTTGCCGCAATGATGGATAGAAATACGAATAGCTGCACCAAAGTTAGCGATGGCTGAATTAACCACCCTAAAAGTGTAAAAATCCAATCCAAAAAGTTTGTGACCTGAATCGTTCCGTACTGCCACAAATCATCACCGACGAGAATCGAACTAAACCATACCCGAAAGAATGCGCCCAATACACCGAGCAGCGTTCCCAACGGAATCGAAACAAACCACTTGACTCGCCGATACCACAATGCGCCCAGCAACACTCCCATGAATCCGTAGGGAATTACAAATTGAATGCTGCGAACCGGAGCCATCAGCACCGAGAGTAACAATCCTGCGATCGCGCATCCCATCCACGCCGCCCGACTGCCCCATCGCAAATAAATGAGCGCGATCGGAATCGGGAAAAAGATCTGCAAAACCGGACCCATTGGAAAATAAGTGTTCACCAACCAGACCAAGCTTGCGGCACTGGCTAAAAACGCCGTTTCCACCATGACGATCGGGCTATCTGGATCAACCTGACGACGAACAATTCTCTGCTCCTCAAACACAGGTTCAGGTGCAGTATCGGGTATCCATGCTTCGTCTTCATCGATCGAACTTGAGCCTACCGCTTGAGTGCGTTCAGCATCGTCTTTGGGCAATTCAGTCATTATTGAGGTTGGTTCTGACGGGCAAATCCAATGCTAGTGTAAATTCTGCTCGATCGTTGCATCAGCGCATTCAACAACACCTTAATTTGCTTGTGTCGAAACACTGAAATCAGATTCGTCAGCAGACACAAACTCCCCAAACCGAGCAAAATATAGGTCGGCATCATCACAACGCCAATCAGAAACCAGGTAAGGACGTGCAGCACCATGATGCCTGAAAACAGCGATGCCATGCCTGCGGCAAGCAAAATCTGACGAGATGGACGACCTAGCGCTGTCAGCACCAGCGTGAATAAGGTTGTAAGAATATTAGCGGGAACGAGGAACGCACAGATTCCAACACAGTTCATCCGAGAGAATTCAAACAGTAAATTTAGATCCAGCATCTCAAGCATGTCTCATGGTGATGGGCAAACTCCTCATATGGTGACATCGCATTTTCAGAAGCGCTGCACTTGTCAATCAAACTTCACGAAGTTCCATTTCGCTTGCGCTCTGGTGTGATCGCCTGCGTCATCCCGAATCTTGCGATCGCGCTGAACCTTTGGCGATGCGAGCAACGATCGCGGCTAAACCAGTCTCTCTCAAGCGATTTAGCCCAAACTCTAAAATTGCAGTTCCTTTAATTGGGGCAAAAATGACTGAAAAGCTCGTCCCCGATGGCTAATTTCTTGCTTAACCTCCAGCGGCATTTCTGAAAACGTCATCCCTTGCTCAGGCACATAAAAAATCGGATCATAGCCAAAACCGCCTTCGCCTCGTGGAGCCGTCAGAATCTCACCCGGACAAACTCCTTCCGTTAGCAGCGCGATCGTTCCATCCGGTCGAGCTAGCGCGATCGCACAAACAAACTGCGCCCCTCGCTGCGATCGATCTCCCAATTCCCCTAGCAGCTTAGAAATTCTCGCCGCGTCCGACTCCGCATATCTCGCAGAATAAATCCCTGGTCTACCCTCTAGTGCCGCGACTTCCAACCCTGAATCATCCGCGATCGCCCACTGTCCTGTTGCGATCGCCACCTGAGTCGCTTTCTGCGCCGCATTTTCCCGAAACGTCGTTCCGGTTTCTTCCATCTCCAACTCCGGCGGCTTAAGCTGCAATTCCCAATTCAGCCCCGCTAGATACGGCTCGATCTCCTTAACCTTTCCGGGGTTTCCGGTTGCCACCACTAAAACTGTCATCGTTCAATCCACTGCCGAAACGCATCCCAACTCGAAATATCTTCTAATAATGCCTGATATCCATTCACATTGGGATGCAATCCGTCCATCGTCAACTGCGCGTTGCACCAGTCAAGACCTCTCGATCGCCAAAGTTCCAATAAATTCAAATGCGGAATCTGCCGCGCCTCACACGCCGATCGAATCGCTCCGTTATATCGCCTTTGATCCGCGTGATTATAGTACATACAATCGAGAAATGGCATCTTCGATTCATCCACCGGAATCATCCCCACAAACAACACTGGACAAAGCCGCAGCGCTCGATCGAGCAAATCCGCCATCTCAGCCTGAAACGTCTCAAACGGCAAAAGATTTTTGCCCTCCGGCTTGCCCAATCGCGGTGAATCATTCACCCCGACCGACAAAATAATCAAATCCGGCACTTGATTTCGCAACTCCCCCCGATGCCGAAACTCATCTTCTAGCCGTCGCGCCACCTGACGCACCCCGTCACCCCGCACCCCCAGATTATAGAGCGCGTGTTCCGCCGAGCCAGGACTCATCCAGCGCCGTCGCAGTCGCTCCACCCAACCGCCCCCATCCGGATCACCAAACCCATAGACGATGCTGTCGCCCAATGCCAGAATTCGCAAAGGAGGCATGGGAGAAACCTTAGAATCGATCGAGGAAACTAAACTTTGCATGAAATCGTGCGGTTGAGACAGGTCTGCGCTATTAATGGAGTCTGAGCTAACTCGGACTTTATCACTCTAGACGGATTTTCTCAAAACTTTACACAAGCTTTGGCAATCTGTCACGATCTTCAACCCTTTCTTCCATTCCTTTCTACTGAGAGAATCACTCATGGCAAAATCCGGTTTAAGCAAACGTCCTGCCTTTGATACGGTTCAACTGATGCGCCGTGCCGACGAACTGATTAACGCGGCTTCCAACCGCTATCGCATCACCGTCCAGGTGGCAAACCGAGCCAAACGGCGACGCTTTGAAGATTTCGACAGCGGCGATGACCCGATGATGAAACCTGTCATGCGGGCAATCATCGAAATGTCAGACGAACTGACACAGCCCGAAATTATTGGAGAATAAGTAATCGATCGGGGCGAGAATCAATCTTTAGCCCCTATTTCTTACCCATTCTTACCCACGAAACCAATGAAGCGATTTTTGATTCTCAGTGGCTTGGCGGCGCTGCTCTTTTCAGTCCGCCCCGCGCTCGCCCAAACTGCACCTTCTAGCTCCCCTCGCATCCAGGACGCATGGCAGCAGGTCTACAAAGATCTTCCTGCTCTGCCGCTCGAAAATCAGTATGTCAACCGCATAACGGGCAAAGTTGACCCAAACAATACGCTGGTGGGTCGCCTAATTCGCTATCACTATTTCATCAAAGGTCGCCCCGTCAACTACCGCCTTGACTGGAAGTATACGTTCGCAGATTTCTTAGGCATCAATGAACCCATGCAGGCTAGTAGCTATCCTGGGGCGGATAATCTTCGCAAAAATCCCTTTGAAAGCGATCGTGCCGTGATTCAAAAGCTCAACCGCAAACAGCGAGATGCCCTAATTCAGTCTTTAACCGATGTCTTTGCTCGTCGATCGCAATGAGTCGCATTCTCAAATCTGGAGCCGGGTGGCGATTGGGCTGGGACGCGGCAGCGGTTGAATTTAACGGACTTGTCGGTGGAGAGGATTGGGCGATCGAACTGACCGAAGCCGAGTGGAACGATTTTCGCCGCCTCAGTCAACAACTGCACGAAGCCCTCCAGCAAATTGCTCAGGAGCTAATGGACGAAGAGCGGATAGCTTGTGAATTAGAGAGCGATCTCATTTGGCTTGAAGCCGAAGGGTTTCCGAATGCTTACAGTTTGCGCTTGATTTTGCAGACAGGACGCAGAGCAGAGGGTTATTGGAGCGAGGCTGCGGAATTGGGGCAGGCACTTTTGACGATCGAAGGATTTTGAAAGTTAGCAGAATCTAAAATTGTGATATATTGATCAAGCATTAAAGTGCGATCGGGGCGTAGCGCAGCTTGGTAGCGCACTACTTTGGGGTAGTAGGGGTCGTGGGTTCAAATCCCGCCGCTCCGATTAACGGAAAGCCTTGCAGGATAAAACTTGCAGGGCTTTTCTCATGCAAGGGGCACTCTGGCATTGCGGTGGAATTGGTACACATAAAATTGGTACACATAAAATTAGTACGATTTGCCTCAATTGGGAGCGTTGATTGGCACTGGATCGGCGTTCAAACTGCCTCGAAACTACTCGTTAGTCAGCAGTCAGCGAGTGCCAATATGCTCCGACAAAAAAACTCAGTTCGGTAAGGTCGAGATTCTCGTGCAGAGCGATCGCCTTTGGTTGCGTTGGATGTGGATCAAAATATTAGGCGGTGACGGAAGACGATGCGTTCTGCCTTTAGGACTACCTGATACGCTTGTGCATCAGAAAGTTGCTCAGGCGAAAGCTCAAATCATTGAGCAAGGCTGGGCGACAAATCACTTCGATCCGACGCTCGGCAGATATCGAGTTCAGTAATTCAGTACAAGGCTGAGTGTTGTTGCGCTCTTTGAACGCTACATCGAAGCCAGAACGCCCCACGTCTACAAATCCACGCTGATCAAATACCGAGGGCTATCGCCGTTGCCTGAATCGTCGATCTGTTTCCGTCCCCTTGCGGGGAATTGAGATCGAATCTAACCAACCAGGGGGAGAATAATAAACTCCCCCATTGTTTCCGTCCCCTTGCGGGGAATTGAGATCGAATCCTTACGGTAAAGCGCTACAGTTCAACGCCATTGATGAGTTTCCGTCCCCTTGCGGGGAATTGAGATCGAATCTTGAAAAGCGCAACCGGGAACTCAGACAACAACTTTAGACCGCTGTTTCCGTCCCCTTGCGGGGAATTGAGATCGAATCAATCAATCCCAATTTCTAGTTACGATCTCCGGTTAGTTTCCGTCCCCTTGCGGGGAATTGAGATCGAATCCAAACGCCCAGCC
>DATJEM010000206.1:0-6399 GCA_035496615.1 Leptolyngbya sp. | reverse complement strand
GACTCGATTTTTGCGCCCGATGAACGAAATCACGCCGCCTGTGGTTTCTGAAACAGTGGGAATGCTGATTGGGCTTGGGCTTCTCAATGAGGGTAAAGTTGCTTGCCGAGAAAATCGGGAATTCTAGAGCAATCACCATCTACCGCAGCCGCAAACAGGTATTTCTCATGCCCCTGACCCTCAAAATTGAAAGCAATACCACACTCAAACGAAAGCCGATCCAGTCTTCTGAACTACCCGAAGATCAGAAGCAGCCGATCGAGGCTGGCAAAGAATTTCAAATCGATTCCTACACAATCGATCGCGGTCACGTCCGCTGCTTTTTTACGAACGATACTTTCAAAGATACGAACGTTTGGTATGCGTTTGGTAAGCACGTCAAAATTTATCGTGACACCCTCGTTTATCCTAGAGCGTTACCCGCCACGGCGAAGTTAAACGTTCCTTACAAGTCTCAACGGGACAATGTTCTAAATCCGAATGGTGCTTGTAATGTGACTTCGATCGCGATGTGCTTGACCTATCTCAACACTCCTCGTAAAGACTCCGCTGGACAGTTTGAGGACGAACTTTATGACTATGCAGAGCGGAAGGGATACAGCCGCCACAATCCTTATGATCTTGCGAAGATTGTTCAAGAGTATGGAATGCGCGACGACTTTAGAACCGATGCGACGATCGAGCAACTCCGGGGTTGGTTAGCCGATGGAAATCCCGCCGTGATTCACGGATATTTCACTGATTCGGGTCACATTGTCGCGGTGATGGGCTACAACGAACTCGGTTTCTTTGTCCACGATCCCTATGGTGAGTGGTTCTGGTGGGGCTACGATCTCAACGATCCCAACGGCAACAATTGCAAAGGCGAGTCTCTCCACTACTCCTACACAATGATCGAACATCTGTGCATTCCCGATGGTAATTTCTGGGTGCATTTTATCTCGAAACCCTAATTTTTTGTGTTAGCGTCGAAAGCGGGAAAGAAGAAAAGTAACGCTGTAGCGGTTCCGATTCTAGATATCGGACTGACGCGCCAACCGGTTGTTTCAGCGTGTATCACAGCGCCCCACTACTCCGATCCCGCAATTGATTAGCTCAATGGCAGAGCGCCGAGAAATCGGAGGTTGTAGGTTCGAGTCCTACATCAAATCCCACCCGGAAGTTTGCTCAACTGGAAGAGCGATCGACTCATCATCGATTTTTTGTAGGTTCGATTCCTGCACTTTCGACCACCCAACAGTTTACCCAACTGTCCCCTGGAACGGGAGCAATCCCAAAACGGTTCGAGTCCGTCTTCTAAACTGCCCCGCAAGGTTCGCGCATCGGCTGAATTGAGTCCGCTTGATTTGGCAGCAGTGTAAAGGCTCGTGCGATCGTTGTTCCTGTTTGCTTGAGTTCTCTCTGCCTCGATCGGATCGGACTTTCCGGTGAAGGTCGATGGCACAGTGTATTTGAGAAAAGCTGTGTCTAGCATTTCTCTTAATCCAGCTTCAAGGATGCGATCGCCCGTCTTAGAACTGCGATCGCGAATCTCTGCGGGGTTTTCAATTTTGATGTAGTATGATGAGCGGGTTAAATGAACGATGTTCAAAACGTTTTATATTAAATCGAGCGATCGCGGTGTTTTATACTACCGCGAAGATTTCCAGCGCATCCTACCGCCCGGAACCTATCGGCGCTTGTGGGCAACTCGCTGGCGCGTGGTCAATTACACTCTCAATCAACCCGAAGCGCAAATTCCAGGCTTAGAATTTTTGCTGCAAACTCATCGCGCAGAATTAGAACAGCATTTAGTTGTAGTACGCACTGCATTCAACGAAGTCGCGTTAGTCAAGTCAGGGCAACAGTGGATCAGTGTGGCTCCCAATCAGTTGAAAGCATTTTGGCGCGGTTTGATTGAGGTAGAAGTTCATCGCTTCAACCTGGATCAAGTGCCTGAGCTACCTACAGACTTAGTTCAACAAGTGCGAGGAACTACGATCGAAGGCTTAGTCAAGTTCCAAGTTTCCGAAGCTGAAATCGGCTTGCTGTACGTGCAAGATAACTTTGTGCGTCCCTTGCAAGCGGGAGAATATGCGTTTTGGACATTCAATCGCAAAGTCCAAGTTCGATCGCTAAGTAAAATTGTACCAAATCCTCAGTTTCCGCTGGTTGATGTGCTGATTGATCAGCACCCAGAGTTTGTCGAAACTTACTGCGAACTGGTGCAATTAAACAGCGACGAAACTGCGATCGTCCGCTATCAATCGAGAGCGATCGAAATCGTTCCGCCTTCTAGCCGCAAGCTATTCTGGAAAGGAGTCGAAGTCGAAGTCGTCGATATTCAGGCACAACCGAAGCTACCATCCCGCTTGGTCAAAGAACTGGTGACAGGTTCGATCGAAGTCGCGCTGCTGAGTCACGAGTCACTCCATACCTTAGAAGTTCCTGCTCAACATCTGGGATTGCTGTACTTAGATAGCATTCTGCAACCCCCATTAACCGCCGGAACCCATACTTGGTGGAAATTTGGTCGATCGATTAAAACCGAATCGCTCGATCTACGCCTGCAAACCCTCGAAGTTTCAGGACAAGAAATTCTGACTAAAGACAAAGTACCTCTGCGCCTCAACTTAACCGCAGGCTATCGGATTGTGGATTTCGTGCAGGCAAAAACATCGCTGGTTGATATTTCTGGCTTTCTGTACAAAGAGCTTCAGTTTGGCTTGCGATCGGCGGTTGGAACTCGATCGCTCGATCAACTGCTTGAGGACAAAACCGCGATCGACACCACAATCTCAGACTACATCCGCGCCAAAGTTACGGATTACGGCATCGAAGTCGAATCAGTCGGGGTGAAAGACATCATCTTGCCTGGAGAAATCAAAGCAATCTTAAGCAAAGTAGTCGAAGCTGAGAAAGCGGCTCAAGCGAATGTGGTGCGCCGCCGCGAGGAAACTGCCGCAACTCGCAGTATGTTAAACACTGCAAAAGTGATGGAGGATAATCCCGTTGCGTTACGGCTCAAAGAACTTGAAGTTCTCGAACGCATTGCCGAGAAGATTGAACACATTAATGTGAATGGGGGTTTGGAAAGCATCTTGACTGAATTGATCAAAATCAAAGGGTAGCTGAACTAAGAATTCCTTCCCCAATATTTGGATTTCGCCCCGCAAGCTTATTTAAGGTTGCTTTGCTTGTTCTCAGAAATCTTAAACAGTTTGCGGGCTGTAGCTTTAGGTTAGAGAAATGCTTATGAAAATTTTAAAGTCTTCTAGAATAATAGACAGTTTTAGATCGAATGACACATGAAGAAAGCGGAAGCAACTCAATTATCTGACTTTGTAAAGAAAGCGGACACCTGGGAGAAGCACAAATCAAGCAGTAATCTAATTGCTGAGCATTATGCGGGTGGCGAATTTTCTAGCTACTCTGAGAGAATTATGCATTGCGCGGAGCTACTAAAGTTTGAGATTGCCGATCAAAGTTTGCAGCTTAATCGGGCTAGTTTCTGTCGTGTTAGGTGTTGTCCAGTCTGCCAGTGGCGACGTTCTCTCAAATGGAAAGCACGAGCTTACAAGGCAATTCCTGGTATTCAGGAAGATTTTCCTAAGCATCGTTGGTTATTTTTGACGCTCACGGTAAAGAATTGCCCGATCGATGATTTGCGAACTACGCTAACCGTAATGCACGAATCGTTTAAGCGATTGACCAAGCTCAAATCTTGGTATGTAACAGGCTGGGTAAAATCGGCGGAAGTCACGAAGGGACAAGATGGACTCGCCCATCCCCATTTTCACTGTCTTTTGATGGTGCCACCTTCTTATTTTTCAGGAGATAAATATCTATCTCATGCCAAGTGGGGGCAGTTGTGGCAGAAGTCTTTGCAAACGGATTATCAGCCTGTGGTGTATGTTACGGCAATCAAAAAGAGTGATAATCCTTCAGTCCTAATTCCTGAGATTTTCAAATATCAGACCAAACCAGCGGACATCGCTGAGGACAAAAATTGTATGTTGAAATTGACAGAGCAATTACAACATACAAGAGCGATCGCAGTTGGCGGAAAGCTCCGAAGCCACTTCAAGAATTTAAAAAATTTCGAGGCGGCTGATGATGAGGCAATCGCAACTGAATTTTCTCAACGTCATTTCTATTTTGGGTGGAACCGTGATAACGGCACGTACAATCTTGAGTAACTTAGTATCATTAGAAACTCCATCCCTTCGCCGCGTTAGCGGTTCAGTAACTTAGTATCATTAGAAACTCCATCCCTTCGCCGCGTTAGCGGTTCCGGGGGCGTTATGAGCTTTTTAGACCCTCAATTGGCATCACCTCCTCCCCCAGCCTTACCTCGGCTCTTCGAACTGAACAAATCAATCTACTCCTTTCTTCAAAAAGGTGACGAACATCGGGCAAACAAATTCTGATCAGTAGTGGAAACAATCCGATTGCTCTGCGTCCGAAGGAGCTCGAAATTCTTGAACGTAGAAACGGCTTTTTAGCGTATATCGACAAGCCCCTAAGCTTTGAACTTCATACTCAAATCTAACCACGTCGATCGCGTCACCGGTGCGCTACTCGAAATAAAATCGACTTCCGTTTCGGCGATCGCCCTCAACGTCTCCAAAGTCACATTCCCTGAAGCTTCAATCTTGATGCGTTCATTCGTCGATCGAATCTTCCGCACTGCCTCACGCATCCATTCCAGCGGCATATTATCCAGCATAATAATATCGGCTCCATGTTCAAGCGCTTCACTCACCATTGCCAAATTCTCGGTTTCAACTTCGATCGTTAATGGATAAGGAATCTGAGCGCGAACTTGCGCGATCGCCTTGCCAATTCCCCCTGCCGCAACAATGTGATTATCTTTAATCATCACAGCATCATCCAATCCCATTCGATGATTTACTGCGCCTCCGACCTGTGTTGCATACTTCTCAAGCAATCGTAATCCCGGTGTTGTTTTGCGGGTATCAACCAGTTGGGCGGATAAATCATCAATCTTTTCAACATACTGACGAGTCATCGTTGCAATACCACTCAACCGCATGGCTAGATTCAATGCCACTCTCTCACCCGTCAAAAGCGCATCGTAAGCTCCTTGAATTTCTGCGATCGTTTGTCCTTTTTGCACCGCTTCCCCATCTCTCACTACTGGCGTAAACACCGTAGACGGATTGAGTAGACAGAAAACTCTGGCAGCGATCGGTAATCCTGCAATCACTCCAGTTTCTTTGGCAATCCAAACCGCTTGACGAGTTCCGGGTGAAATCAAGGCTTGAGTCGTGCGATCGCCTCTGCCAATATCTTCGAGTAACCAGTCTTGTAATAGTCGATCGAGCAACAACAATGGCGGAAGTGCAGTTATTTTGTTCATTGTGTTTTAACCTGATTTGCTTACTACTCTTACTCGACCTCTTCAATTCCAGGCTTCTTCTTTTTCAATTGCTTGAAACGTTTCTATGCTTGCTTTGCCAAAGCTGGAGCGATATAAATATACTCTAAAATTGCTTTACTAAAATCGTCTAGAATAGGAATCTCCCCTTCTCTGCCACTCGTGCTTTCAGCGCTGCTTTATATGCTCTCCGAACCAAAGAAGGCAGGCAAAACAGTTTTACCTCCTTCAGGCGGATAGAGAGTCTCAGCTTTGCTGTCTTCCGGTTCCATGTAATCGTGTTCAAAATACTTTTTTAGAGTCATCTTTTTGCAAGCTAGGTACAGTAATAGTTCATAATAGTTCATAGTTGTACCCCTACATCGTGCAATGAGAGATAGCATTCGTCAGGCGCACTATTATAGTATTCATGTTCTGTATGCAAGTAATAATTAGCAGCGATGGTCATCGGGGCAAAATTTCTGCAATGCTTACATCTTAAATAGTCTGTGGTTAGTTGCCGTGCTTGAGACATGAATTTAGTAGAATCTCAAATTCAAGTGTAAAACTCAAACTGTTTACAGCTTTATCACTTGGTTTAGCTAGACTGTCAGTCTAATTCTAAAATTTAGAGTGATAGGACAACTTACTCTCTGATTATTATCTTTTTATAAGATAATTAAGCGAGATGTCTCATCTTATAGAAAGCTTGTACTATCCTAATTAGAATTCGATTCAACCTAATCCGATCGACAATACAGAATCAAGTCGCACAATATATTAATTGATCGCTCAACAATTTTTTGCCCATCTCCGCGCAAATGTGAAATAATAGATCTTCGTGTCTGCACACGATTATCCCTCTCATCTGCATAAAGACTATGGCAAAGAATAAAGGCGTAAGGCTGATTATTACGCTGGAATGTACCGAATGTAGAACCAATCCAGACAAGCGTTCTGCCGGTGTTTCTCGATACACCACCTCCAAAAACCGCCGCAACACCACAGCGCGTCTAGAACTGAAAAAGTTCTGCACCCAC
>DATJEM010000205.1:0-11963 GCA_035496615.1 Leptolyngbya sp. | reverse complement strand
ACCGTGCCCCATCATGAATCAGAACGTGTTTCGCATCGGTTGGCAGTGCTTGAAGCCCGTTATAGACTGATTGTTGACGAGTCGAACCCCCTTGAATCAATTCAACAGGCTTCGTGAGCGGGAGCGAATGCACAATCGATTTGAAGTCTTGCCAGTCGATCGATTGTCCAATAATACCAATCCATTGAATCGTTTCCGAAGCTTCGGCGGCAAGCAGTGTCCAAGCAATTAAAGGCTTTCCAAATAGATCAAGCAAGAGTTTATTGCGATCGCTGCCCATGCGTCGCCCGGAACCTGCCGCAGGAATTAGTAAATACACAATCTGTCTCAACAACGCTCTGATTTTACAGTTTATCAGCGACAGCCAAGACTTTGACGAGTGGGAATATTTGTAGTGGTGTTGGTTCCGTCGGCAATTTGACAGAGTTGGGGCACGATCGCAGGATCAAGCTTTGCACCTGTGAAATCCGCATTGACGATCGACGTGCGCTCGAAGATGGCTCCCTGCAAATCTGCATTTTTCAACACGGCGTTGGTTAGATCCGCAGAATCAAACTGTGCGCCTGCAAGTTGAGCCTTTTCGAGGATGGCATTTCTAAAATTGACTCCGACGAGCCGCTGATTCGTCAGGTTTACCCCGCTCAAATCGGCTCCACCAAAAAATGCAGTGCTAAGAACTGCGTTTTGGAAGTTTGCGCCCTGTAGTCGAGCCGCACCAAAATCCGTATTCAGCAAGTAGGCATTGGTAAAGTTGGCGCGATCGAGAATCGATCGGCTCAAAAAAGCGCGACTCACATCGGCATTGCTGAAATCGGCTCCAGTAAAGTTGCTGATTCGTCGTTCGCTCGATCGAGCATTCACGACAAACTCGCCCGCCTGAATGCCGCTGAGATCTGCACCATTCAGCTTTGCCCCACTGAAATCGCTACCGAATAAAGAAGAATTGAGTAGCTTTGCATTGCTCAAATCGGCATTTGCAAAATTGAGATTCGTTAAAGTACAACCGCGACATTCTTTGGTGGATAGGAGTTGCTGTTGTGGAGTTTGCGCTTGAGCAGAGTAGGTAAAAACTCCAGTCAGGATTGTCAGCGCGATCGAGATCTTTTGCATAAGATTGAAAGATGCCAAAATTTTTCTGATTGTAATCTATGTCTAAGGCTTTAAATCTGACCGCTGGCGGGCGTTTGGTTCACCCGTTTCCGTACCAAGCTTCAGCACCCGGATAGTCACCGTTGTTGGAGCGATCGACAGACTTTCAGACTCAAACGTCGCCGCGACCTAAGACGACGATGCAGCAAAGATTGTGGTCAGCGCGCGTCTGTCCGCTCTCAATTGGACACTCTCGATTGGACTCTCTCGATTGGTAGATGATTGGGTCGAAACATTCTGGGATGGTGACGAAGCAGTTCCAACGGTTCAAGATGTCTAAACTATTCCGACGAGCGATCGTCCTAATTGTAGGATTAGCAATTCCGCTCCTCTTTGCCTGCCAGTCGATACCTCAAGTCGATGCTTCGCCGACTGCGATTCAAAAACTCAGTGCTGCTCCCGCCAAGCTCGATCCGCTTCCTTACAGCTATGCTGCGCTTGAACCCTACATTGATGCAGAAACAATGAAATTGCATCACGATAAGCACCATGCAGCCTATGTTAATAACATCAATGAAGCGCTAAAAGGGTATCCAGATTTGCAAAAAACCAGTGTTGATGACATGATTCGCAACTTGAACAGTGTCCCAGAAGCAATTCGGACGAAGATTCAAAACAATGGCGGTGGTCATGTCAATCACACGATGTTTTGGCAAATTATGGCTCCCAAAGCGGGAGGCGCACCGACAGGCGCGATCGCTCAAGCGATCAATCAAACGTTCGGCAGCTTTGATGCTCTCAAGGAACAGTTTAACAAAGCGGGAGCAGGACAATTTGGCAGCGGCTGGGCTTGGTTAGTCAGCGATCCTCAAGGTAAGCTCAGTATCACTTCAACGGCGAATCAGGATAATCCCATGATGAAAAATCCTAACGCTTACCCCGTGTTAGGTAACGATGTGTGGGAACACGCTTACTATCTAAAGTATCAAAATCGCCGCGCCGAGTACTTAAATAACTGGTGGAACGTGATAAATTGGCAAGCAGTCAACCAACGCTACGCCCAAGCACAAGCCAGATAGATGGGAGATTCGATCGCATCGCTTCGGCTCAGGGCGATCGAACACCTATACAACCAAGATGGCACAAGTTAAAGTTTACGGATTGCGACAACATCTCGATCCGATCAAACCACAGCTTTCGGATGTGATTCATACCTGTGTGATGGATGCGCTGCAATATCCTGCTGATAAACGCTTCCATCGATTTTTTCCGCTTGATGTGTCTGATTTCTACTTCTCGACAGACCGCAGCGATCGCTACACCATCCTCGAATTCAGTCTATTTGAAGGTCGGAGCGTTGAGGCAAAAAAACAGCTCATTCGATTGTTGTTCGATCGAGTCCAACCGCTTGGAATTTCGCCCCAGGATCTCGAAGTTACAGTCTTTGAAACCCCAAAACACAATTGGGGCTTTCGCGGACTACCGGGAGATGAACATCAGTTGAACTACAAAGTTGACATTTGAACTCATGCTCGATTGAAGCTGCTGAATTGCAGCAACTGAAAGCTGAGTCATTCGAGAAATCATCTCGGTCTGGCGTTAAGTTAGTTCTGTCATATCTTCGGGTTGCAGGGCTGGAACCTCTTCCCAAGCATTCAAAATCACTGCATTCGACACATTGCCGATGATGTTGAGAACCGTTTTGAAGCCATCGGTTAAACGATCGATGCCTGCAACGATCGCGACTCCTTCTAGTGGCAATCCTGATGCGGTTAGCACTGTGGTCATCATAATGATTCCCGAACCGGGAACACCGGGAGTACTAAACGAAACTAAGAAAGTACTAAGCACGATCGCTAATCCCAACGAAGGCGTGAGCGGAATGTTAAACATTTGCGCCACGAACAGCGCATTGAAGCCTTGTAGGATCGCTGATCCATCGCGTTTTAGGGCGGTTCCTAGCGGAATGGCAAAGCTGGCAATGTCTTCCCGGAGTCCATAATCTGCTTGAACATTCTTTAGTACAACCGGGAGCGCCGCATTAGAACTCGCTGTTCCAAACGCTAACGATAAGGCTGGAACAAGGCTCTGAAGCAGCTTAAATGGCTTTGCTTTGAGAATTGCTAGGATCAGAACATAGAAGCTGATCATAATCAATGTTGAAAAAAATAGTGAAAACACATAAGTAAAGAGCTTCACGATTAACTGAAGTCCTTCTGTTGCAATCACTGAACTGACCAGAGCAAAAACACCGATCGGGGCAACATACAAAATGATGGATAAAACTTTTTCACTAATCACATAGCAACTCTCAACCACGCTCACAAAGCTGGCTGCTTTTTCGCCTACAAGCTGAATTCCGACTCCAATCAATGCGGCTGAGAAAATGACTTGTAGTAAGTTACCAGTGCTGAGTGCTTCGATCGGATTCGTTGGAATCAAACTGACCAGCCAATCGATTAAAGACTGTTGTTCGATCGTATCCACCACGATCGCGGTCGAAGCCGATACCCCAACTCCAGGCTGCACCACGATCGCCATGACTAGCCCCAACGCCACCGCAATACCGCTGGTGACGCAATAGATCAAAATCAGCTTGACTGCATAGCGTCCGACCTGTGCCGCATTTTGAATTCGGGTAAGACCTAGAATCAGCGACGAAAACACGATCGGCACAACGACAAATTGGATCAGTCGCAGAAACGCCGTTCCGACTGGGGTGAGCAAATAACGATCGAGCGGCAAAATTATAGTCGGAAAGAAATCATGTAGCACCGCCCCAAATCCAATTCCGACTCCCATCGCCACCAAAATCAGCGTCGATAAACTCATACATTGACTCTATAATTGCTAGAACTCAATGTATCATTGTCGATCGCTGCCAATCTGCTGCATCTGTGACGTTAGCGGTTGATGGAGGATCTCATCGATCGAATCGCTGCAATTCTAGAAGGTTTAATTGCTCCACCGCTGGGATCGATCAGTCTGGCAGCGGCTTCAAGTCCCCCATCCATCAAATCGCTCTGACAAAAAGCCCTCGATCGCATCAAGCACGATCGAGGGCTTTCCATTCAATCAAACCAACCTAGCTCAGGCAATCCGTCAGATCAGACGGTGACAGATCCGACGATGGTTAATTGCCAGCAGGCAGCGTCGGGAAGCGCTTGTACGGAACCACATCTTCGCCAAAGTAGCGCGAGTATTCGGCACTGTTGACGATCGCGTCTACCGTAGCTTTCAGACCTTGACCCGCCAGAATCTCGTCGTACTCGCGAGTTTCCGCTTGAGTTTCAGGCGTACGACCGAGCAAGTGACGGAACAAGAATTCGATCACTTTAGGATTTGGGTACGGTGCATAGAAGCGGCGGCTATAGATTTCTGAGCTTGCCAACAACTTGACGAACGCTTTCACCGTAATTTCGCCATTGCGAAGCTTGCTTTCGAGATCCGATCGCCGAAACTGGCTCGGCACTTGATCGCTAGACACATCCATCACTTGAGCATAGATCGCGTTGCTCATCAGTTCGATTTCACCCTGACTCATGCCGGGATTCATTCGATAGATTCGAGCAGGCTGGCGGCGAGTGCTTCCGACTCCAGCTTCTAGCGATTGTCCACTGCCATCGCTAAACGATCGACCCATCTGCACAAACTGAGATTGGCTGTCTTCTGCTTGGCGCGCTTGGACTGCGTTATCTTCGATCGCCGATGCGGTCAAGGGCATCTTTGCCACAACCATGCGCGACTTCACAGGCGAAAAGCTCGGAATTTCAACCTTGTCATTTTGCTTGGTCAGCTTGTTGTACAAGGTTTGAGAATTCGGGAAGTTTGCCGCAGGTAAGGTCAAGAAACGGTTGTATGGAACCACATCTTCGCCAAACGCCTCGCTATATTCAGCACTCTCAACCATTTCGGTGATGAACGCTCTCAAGCCCTGACTGGCGAGAATTTTGTTGTATTTCCGCAGTTCAGCTTGATCGAGGGGCGCACGTCCCAAGAAGTGCTTTGTTCCCAATTCGATGACTTTCGTGTTCGGGTATGGAGTGTAGAACTCTTTAATGTACAGGCTAGAAATCCCTAACCCGATGATGAATTCTTTCAGGTTGATTTCACCATTGCCGAGTCGGCTAGCGAGAGCCGTAAACTCGTTTTGAGCGATGTAGGGCGCGATATCCCGCTCAAACACTTGACGATAAGCGGCTCCCATCACGGTGTTGAGATTGGCTTTATCGTTCAGTTGCGTGAGCTTGAACACTTTGGTTTGTTCGCGCTTCTTGCTGACCCCTTGATTGATTCGGAAGCCAACGTCCGGCTGAGTCCGAATTCCAGTCGTGGTGCCCAGTTCGACAAAGCGAGGCGTTTCTTGCTTCGTAACTTTCGTGCCTTTGTCTTGAATCGAGCCAACGCGAACGGTTCTAAGGGATGCGCCTGCTGGAGTGAGATAGCGCTCATAGGGAACGGTATCTTCGCCAAAAGTTTTGTTGTATTCCTCAGTGTCGAGAATGGCATCGATCAGAGCGAAAACACCCTTTTTGGAACAGATATCAAAGTATTTGTTGGTTTCTTGACGACCATAAGTCGGGCGACCCAACAAGCGACGATGAATGTATTCGATCGCTTTGACGACGTACAGCTTTTCCCAGTACAAGCTGCGGAACAAAGGTGATTTTGCCAAGCGACGGACGAGTTCCTTAACGGTAATATCGCCATTTTCAAGCTTGATTTCGTCCACTTTGAGGCGTTGCCCTTCGTACACATCTCGCCCAAAAACTTGTAGATACGCTGCTTTGATCACCGCTTGGGTGGAGCTTTCCGAGAATTTGGTGCTGATGCCTTTGGTGCCAGTAGAACGTTTACCGAACGATCCGGTGAAGCTCGGACTTTGATCGTACTTGAAGACTTTAGGACCTAAGCTGCCTGGGGCGACTCCCTGTGCCCCTGGATTGCTCAACTGGTTGTTGATGCCTGCGCCGCGATTGATCAAAATCCGACGAGTATCTTTGCCAAAAGGAGCCGGACGAGTGCTGGGATTTCGGGTTTCTTTCGGGAAGATTGCGCCAAATTGAATTTCCAACGGGTCGTTTCCAGAACCGTAAACGTGCTGATCGGGCAGGGGTCGATCGTATGCCGCAAACGTCGTGATGAACTGCGGAACTTTGCGGAATGGCGCGCTGTAGTTAAACAGATCTTGCTGCGGCCCCCAGTTCCGACATTCTTGCGCTTCTTGTCCCAAACCGCGTAGATACGGAACGGTTTCTTCACCGAAGTAGTCGCTGTATTCTTTGGAATCAACCAGCGCATCAATTAGAGCGTTCAAGCCGCCTTTTGAGACGATCGAGAAGTAATCCTGCACTTCTTCACGCGAAGACGGACCTCGACCGAGAATGTGGCGAAACGCCAGTTCTAAAGCGCGGCTGTTGATGTACGGCTCAAAGAAATTTTTGCGGTACAGCGGCGATTTTGCCAAACGGCGGACGAATTCCTTCATCGAAATATCGCCGTTTTTCACTTTGGATTCGAGATCCGAAATGCCCAAAGAGTAAGCGCGGGTGATGTCCCGTTCAAACACTTGGCGATAAGCAGCTTTGATCACATCGTTCTTTTCGCTGCTCGACAGTCCGGGCTTCATCGCGAATTTGGGACGGCGTTCTGCGGCATTAAAGTAGATTTGCGGCAGTTGCAGCCCTTGAACATCGTTAGAAGGACGCTGGCGCACCTTGTCGGAAGGAGTCGGCGCTCTAAACTCGGTAATCAAGACATCGAAGTATTGATCGACGATCGTTTTGGCATCCGCATCGCCCCGGAAGTAGTTGCCGGAAGCGACTTTCATTTCTAGTAGCGCGACGATCGTGGCATCCCCAGAACACGCGCGTTCGATGATTTCGCGCAGTCCGCGAGCGTTCACCGAAATAATGTTCGGATCGCCAGCGACGATCGCATACGTGGTATAGCGTAAGAACCAGCTTAAGTCCCGCAGCGATTTCGCCATGTTGCTCGGGCCGTAGCGTGCCACGTTGATCGGACGGAATCCAGACGGAACTCCACCCGCGCTCGGTGTTAAGAAGAAGTTGCGAATGCCGCCAAACAATCCGCCACCGGAGCCTTCCGCATAAGTGACCGTGCCTAGCTTCATGCCTTCTTCGGTGTTAAGCATCGTGCCTGCAACCGTTTTGACGGGTGCTTCAGCGGGCTTTTCCAGGAACGCCATCGGTGAACCGCCCGTGAAGATACGGTTTGCCGCTCGCGACACGATCAGTTCTGAGTTGCGGGTGAGAATTTCAGCGATTTCGAGGCGTTTTTGCCCGGATTTGAAATACTGCACGAGTTCATCGAGTTCGCCCCGCCCTAAAAAGCGGTCTTGTTGCTCTGCTTGTGAAATTGTTGCAACTGGGACTGTTTGGTATAGTTGCGGGCGCGCAACCGAGCTTCCACCACTTGCCTTTACACTCATTGGATTTCTAAAGCTCCCATTTACGGATCGTTACTGTGTTAAATCTGACTAGAGCGTCACCTGGCACGTTATTTCTTAAGAACTAACAGCAAATGCGCTATCAGCCTTCGCACTTCAAACGAATTGCCCAGGGTCAACCAGTTCATTCTTAGATTAAAACGTTTCGGGTTCCAACACTTAAATTATTAAAAAGTGTATCGAAGCCGTTTCGCTTGACGTGCTTCTTCATCATAAAAGACGGGGGTTGCTCATCTGAGAGACGGTATAAGTTTTGTAACAAATGAATTTACGATCGAGGCATGATCGAGGCGTAATCTCAATGCGAAATTTGAAGTTCGCCCGGTTCTACCAGTAAAGCCGCTCGCTGTCGCATCAAAATTCCAGGTTTTCAGAAATCCTATGTTGTTCTGCACTCAAATCTAACGGCGTGTCGGAGTCGATCGTTTCCAAAACAGCGCGATCTGCTAAGGTGAGGCTCGATCAAATTCCAAACATTCCAGTGAAGCGGGTTGCGGTTGCTAGATCCCAAAATCGCTTTAAAGCGGACTGCTAGGTGACAAGCAGGAATCGTCATGTCCAAAATCTCGCGATCGCACCGCAATTTGATTCGCACGGCGTAAATGGTTCAGCATTTCTGCAAAGATCGGATCGCCCATCAAATTCCCCATCGCGTGAACGCCTGACGCAGTGCCGCTTTGATTTGTTCTGCCACCGCAAGTTCGCTCAAACTGCCATCAATTCGGACAATGCGATCGGGATGCTCTTCTGCAAGTTTGGTAAATCCCGTCTGAACCCGGCGATGAAAATCCAGACTGGCTTGTTCGATCCGATCGCGCTTTCCCCGCCGTTTCATTCGCTCAAATCCAACTTCAACATCGATCTCTAGCCAGATTGTCAAATCGCTCTGTAAGCCGTCTGTTGCCACCTGATTCAATTGATCAATTAGCGTTCGATCCAAACCGCGACCAAAGCCTTGATAGGCGATCGTGGAATCCGTGAAGCGATCGCACAAAACGAGCGCACCTCGCTCTAAATGAGGGCGAAGAAATCTTTCAACGTGCTGGGCACGATCGGCAGCATAAAGTAGTAATTCAGCCCGATCGTGAATCGGCTCATCTTCACTCTGTACATCTTCGCTCTGTACATTTTCACTCTGTACATCTTCGCTCTGTAAGAGAAGCTGGCGAATTCCTGCACCTAGTTGAGTGCCCCCCGGTTCGCGAGTGGCAACCACCTCGATTTGCTTTGCGGTGAGCCATTCATACGATCGTTGAAGCTGAGTCGTCTTCCCACAGCCCTCGATTCCTTCAAAGACAATTAATTTACCGTCCATTTGCCATCAGCGATCGCCCTTAGCAATCTAGAGTATTTCAAGTCAGGTGTTTTCTATTCGATCTGGGCGAAATAACTCACTTTTGAGGTTATCCGCTATAAAGGGTCTATGGCAGCTTGGCACAAAAAGCGTCATGCTGAATGTAGAGACCGTCGATCGTCGCCTGTAAAATTCTGAAAGATCAGGATTAAGATTTACAGGAAGCTACCTAGACCGAAGTATCGTTTTAGCGTAGGTTAGAGACGGAAGATTCGCTTTTCACAAGATTGGGGTTTGCTATGGCTCGTTACACCTGTCTATTCACTGTTGGAATCGCCTTGCAGAATCTCCAGCCACTGTTGAATCAGACGCTGAAATCCTGCAATCTGGATGTGATCTACGCGACGGAAGACTATCTGATGGCGCGGGAAATTCCGGGCAATGTGGCGTTCCCCAAACTCGTCACGGTCGAAGTGCTGATCGATAAAACGACAGCAACCGATCGAGAAACGCGCATGAACTTTGTTGTTAAGAACGAAGAGTTACCCCTCCAAGTCGATAATCACTGCCGCAAAATGTATAATCTCGTTAATCAATCCATTACCGAGAACCAGGGCTGGAATTTGATTGAGACGGTTACTAGTTAAATCGGACTGGCTAAAATCAGCAATTAAAAAACTCCGGCTTTTCTAAGTTCGGAGTTTTTTAATTGCTAGAAATTTCATGCTTAGTCGTCTTCCGGGTCGCCAACCATGTTCGGACTAATCAGCGTGATATCGAACTCATCAGGCGGAACGGTTAGCACAGCATCGCGCTTCAGCAAATAATAGATCGCTCGAACTTGCGGACCAAATACAATTTCGTCTTGGTTGCGAAGATCGCATTGTTGCAGCTTACGCCCGTTGATCAATAAACCGTTGGCGCTCGGTTTGCCTTTAAGATTGCCATCCACAATGCGGTAGTAGTGGGTGCCGTCTTCATTCGGCAATTGCAGTAACGTGGCATGGCGACGTGAAACGAATTGTGACACGAGCCGGATATCGCATTTGGGATCGCGTCCGATCGAATAAACCGGGTCATCTAACACAAACTCCCGGCGACCCTTATCGTCTTCGATAATGATCAGGTGGTTTTGATGCGGTTCTGAGGGCATTGACACTCGAATTTAAAGGGGTGGGGTAAACAGCAAAAAATATAGCTCTAGACAAGATAGATCGAGCTTGGCTAGAGAGACACAGTATGAGTACCGACGTTATTCAGCACTCGTAACCCTTCGGAGCTTTATTGTAGTGAATCAAACAGACTGAGATCAGATCCAGTCGGTTCAAACTCACTTAATGTAACTGATTATTCCCACAATGACGACTTTGCAAAGCGTTTTAACAAGAGCGAGTTCGTCACAACGCTAACTGAGCTAAATGCCATGAATCCCCCTGCGGCGGCGGGACTAAGGGCGATTCCCAGGGTTGGAAGCAAAACGCCTGCGGCGATCGGGATTCCCAACAAATTGTAAGCAAACGCCCAAAATAAGTTTTGTTGAATTTTCGAGAAAGTGGCGCGGCTAAGACGAATGGCTTCCACCACGTCGCTGAGTCGATCGCGCATTAAAACGATTCCTGCGGTTTCGATCGCGACTTCGGTTCCCGACTTCAACGCAATGCCAACTTCAGCTTGAGCCAGAGCGATCGCATCATTGATGCCGTCTCCAACCATCCCGACTTGATGCCCCTGTGCTTGAAGTTGGACGATCGCGTTGGCTTTACCATCGGGTGGAATTTCGGCAAAGACTTCTGAAAGTCCAAGCTGAGTCGCGATCGCTTGGGCAGTTTCTTGGCGATCTCCGGTCAGCATAATCACTTGTAAATTCATCGCTTTGAGGGCTGCGATCGTCGATTTCGCATCGGGTCTAATGGCATCAGAAACGGCGATGATTCCGATCAAAGACTGAGCGGCAACGTAAACGATCGTTTTTCCGGCGGCGGCAAGTTGGTCAGCTTGCGATCGTGCAGCTTCATTTAGATCGATTTGATTCTTTTCTAACCATTGTGCGGTTCCGAGAAAAATTTGCTGCTGGACTGAATCAATTTCAACTTTTGCTGAAACTCCGAATCCTGCTTCGGTGTAAAAGTCTTGAGCAGGGAGAAGCGGTAAGCTTTCGGCGGCTTGCAAAATTGCCGAGGCAAGCGGGTGTCGAGTTCCGCTTTCAACGGTGGCAGCGATTTGCAGAATGCGATCGCACTCGAATTCGATGACATCCGTGACGATCGGGCTTCCAGTCGTCAAGGTTCCAGTTTTATCAAAAACGATCGTATCTAGATGATGCACCCGCTCCAAAACGTCGCCGCCTCGAATCAGCAAGCCGCGCTCGGCTCCAATACCTGAACCCACAAGAATTGCAGTCGGTGTTGCAAGTCCTAAAGCACAAGGGCAGGCGATGACAAGAACCGCGATCGCCAGTTTCAAACTCAGCAGCATCGGAGAAGGATGCGCCATCATTCCCATCGTGTGCGCGTGTTCTGCGCCGATCGTCCACTGCGGTAGATTTGTCCAAATCTTTGTGCCGATGAATTCCCAAAATAGAAAAGTTAGAAGCGCGATCGACAATACGCCATAAGTGAAATAGCCTGCGATCGTGTCTGCAAGTTTCTGAATCGGAGCTTTGCGCGCTTGAGCCGACTCGACTAAATCGATAATTCGAGACAGGGTAGTGTTTTTGCCCATCCGCGTCACTTGGATCGCGATCGCGCCCGATTGATTCATTGTGCCTGCGGTGACACGATCGCCCGCTTGTTTTTGTACAGGAATCGATTCGCCCGTGAGTAAGGATTCATCGATCGTCGTTTCACCGCTAACGATCTCGCCATCGGCTGGGATTTGTTCGCTTGGTAGAACTTGCAGCCATTCACCGACGCGGACATGAGCGATCGGAATTTCGATTCCAGTTTGGGTTGCACCATTTTTGCCGATTAATCTTGCCGATCGAGGTTGCAAAGCAGCGAGCGATTGCAAAGCAGCGGCGGCTTGTCCACGGGCACGCTGTTCTAACGTGCGTCCGAGCAGGATAAATCCAACCAGCATCACAGGTTCATCAAAGAAACATTCCCAGCCGAG
>DATJEM010000204.1:0-7125 GCA_035496615.1 Leptolyngbya sp. | reverse complement strand
CGGGTGTGTTTAGTTGAGGAAAATCGAGAATTATTCAGTACGCTCTATGCCCAGCGGTTGTTTTTCGTTGTGTTTCACAATACAGACGGATTGGAGTTTGAACCGATCGGGCGCAGTGAGGCGAAGGTGCTAGTCGAAAATCGCCTGAGAATGTTACGGCGATCGGCAATGTACAAAGAGTACGATCAACTTCAGAAAGTTCACCACCGCACATTCTAATGCTCGCGCTTTTACAAGACCACATTGCTCAATTCTGCGCTACCGTTCCTCCCCCGGTGCAGATCATTGCAGTCACCAAAACCGTTTCGACCGCAGCCATGCGATCGGCATACGCTGCCGGAATTCGTCATTTTGGCGAAAACCGCATTCAGGAGGCAGAGGCGAAACGAGCAGAACTACAAGATCTAACCGATGTGACCTGGCATTTCATTGGGCACTTGCAGAGTAACAAATCGCACAAAGCGATCGAACTCTTTGATTGGATTCAATCCGTAGATAGTTTGAAACTGGCGCAGCGGCTCGATCGATTGGCGCAGGAGCGAAATCGCAATCCGCAAATTTGCTTACAAGTCAAGATTATGAGCGATCCCAGTAAGTCAGGCTTTTCGGTCTTAGAACTTTGGGAAGCCATGCCGCAACTTGAACAACTTAAGCATTTGCAAATTCGAGGATTGATGGTGATTCCACCCATGAATTTAGATGAGAATGCAACTTTAGCATTGTTTCAGCAAGCCAAAGAATTGACGCAAACAATTCGGCAGCGAAGTGATCTTCAACTCGATCAGCTTTCAATGGGAATGTCCAATGACTATGGTTTGGCGATTCAAGCAGGCGCGACGATGATTCGCCCTGGACGAGTTTTATTTGGGGCGAGATCCTGAAACCGGTTCCGATTGTTTTGAGGATGCGTGATATTTATCTGATCTAATCAAGATAGGACTGATCTAATTGAGATAGCAGCGCGATCGTCAAGCTTCGATTCTTTGCGGTATCAAAAATCACTATGATCAAGCTTCAATCTCAGTAATAAGAACAGTGCTATGACCCTCGACTTCAACGGTCTCAATCTTGTAGTTCAAAAAACATCCGCCGGAATTCTGTTTGGTTTTGTCGCTTTCTTTTGGTGAAAAAATCATCTGCGCTTTCTAAAAAGAATCTTTAATTCTAACAATTGAGAAAGCCTAGAAGATTTTGCTACAGCAAGCTGCAACAAATTCAAAAGAAATTTTCAAATACCTGATCCAACTTTCAAAACTACCGATACAATTGCACGGAGACTAAAAAACTCCGAGAAAGATATTCAATTTTCGATCGCTGGCTGTATACTGATTCTTCAATTCGTTATTTGTGCGGCAGTATCAGAAACTTATCTAGGCTGTCAAACAACAAAATTGAATTTGCTCAACAGCAAAGCAGCTTAGAGTTGAAATCTAGCTCTCTCATATATTCAGTGGTGGCTCTGCTACTTTCGATGATTTGACCGCGACTTTTCAGCAAACTTGATAGATTCAGATGGAGCGTGAACAGTGAGTATTTTCAGTAAACTACGGGATTTTGTCGGACTGAATGAACCCGTCGAGTACGAATACGAGTACGACGAAATGGACGGGCAAGAATATCAGTCGCTTTATCAAGAAGAGGCTGTCCCCGCTCCAGTTCCGATCGCTGTGAGCGAAGAAGAAAACCGAGCGCGTCGCACAACTCGATTTCGCGATCGCCCTGCTGGCATGGGAACTGAAACAACTGGTGTAGGAGCCGCTATGAATAATGTGATTGGAATGCCTGGTGCTACAAACGGAATTTCGGAAGTGGTTGTCGTTGAGCCTCGTACTTTTGAAGAGATGCCTCAAGTGATTCAAGCGTTGCGTGAGCGCAAATCTGTGGTGTTGAATCTGACCATCATGGATCCGGATCAAGCTCAACGTGCCGTTGATTTTGTTGCGGGTGGAACTTATGCGATCGATGGTCATCAAGAGCGCATCGGCGAAAGCATTTTCTTGTTTACCCCAAGCTGTGTCCAAGTCAGCACCCAAGCTGGCGTATTGACCGAAATCCCGCAGGCAACTCCGGCGCGTCCGCGTGCAGCGGCTCCCACACCCGCTTGGGGAACCGAACCGAGAGCAGCACAAAGCTAGAAGAATCAAGGGTGAAAGATCGCGTGAATCTGTAGCCCTTTATTCGGTTTGATTCGAGGATAAAAGGTTGTCTAAACAATTTGGCATGATTGGCGGCGGGATGATGGGAGAAGCTCTCTTGTCCCGCCTTGTTGCACAACAAGTATTTAGCCCAGATGCGATCGTGGTGAGTGAGCCAAGTCGATCGCGGCGAGAATTTTTGGCGCAACAGTATAAGGTTCAAGTTACGGATCAAAATCGGCAAGCCGCAGAATCGGAGGTGATTCTACTCGCGATTAAGCCTCAAGTCTTTCCGCAGATTGCTCAAGAACTATCAGAACAGTCTGTTTTTACATTAGTGATCTCAATTTTGGCGGGCACGCCGTTAGCTCAGTTAGAGGCGGCATTTCCGGGTGCGCCTGTGATTCGAGCGATGCCAAATACACCCGCCGCCGTTGGAGCGGGAATTACTGCGATCGCCGCGGGTCAACACGCCCAACCTCACCACATCGAGCAGGCAACAAAAATTCTCAGCACGGTCGGCGAAGTGGTTGAAGTGCCAGAATCGATGTTAGATGCGGTCACAGGACTATCGGGGTCGGGACCTGGATACATTGCGATCGTGATCGAAGCCTTAGCGGATGGGGGTGTTGCCGCAGGATTGCCAAGAGCGATCGCGATGAAATTAGCAATTCAAACGGTACGGGGAACCGCTCAGTTGTTGCAAGAATCAAAGATTCATCCGGGAGAACTCAAAGATCGGGTGACGAGTCCGGGCGGAACGACGATCGCCGGAATTGCAGAACTTGAAAAAGCCGGGATGCGATCCGCATTGATTGAAGCGGTAAAAGCGTCGGCTGTACGATCGCAGGAACTGGGAAAATAATGCAGATTTTGAGGTTTTGAAGGTTTGGGAATTTCTCAATCGGCTCTTGCGATCGAATGTTAAAATCTGGACAATCTTCCCCGCAACTGGTTTATATGCGTTGGTCTACTGTTCTTAAACTGTTTCTCGGTGTGTTCCTCGCGATCGCGCTACTAGCGGGTGGCGCTGTGATTGCGGCACAAGTAATGATTGCTCGGCTTTCGACGCTTCCTCCCAAGCCGATGTTTCCGAACGATACTGCGACAAAACCTGCCGCGAAACCTGCTGCGAAACCTGCTGCTGCAAAACCGGAACCCACGAAAGAAACTGCCGCGAAACCCCTCCCCGCAGGCGCGTTTCCTGCGATTGTGACGCAATCGATCGGGTTAGTCGTGCGCGATACCCCTGGAGGCGAAGGAGCCTCGATCGGGGGGGTTGATTACAATGAGCGGGTCACCGTGCTGGAAACAAACGCGGATAAAACTTGGCAAAAAATTCGCTCGAATAGCGGTCAAGAAGGTTGGGTTCGGGCTGGAAATGTTGAACAAGTGGATCAGTGATGGGCGTTCGATCGATAAAGACACCCATTGATCAAGCAACGGGTTGATCGGGATTGGGACAAGACATTCGATCGAGCTTGACTTTAATCGATCGAATGCCCGTTTGCTTACACTGCAACGGCTGCCGCTGTGGTTTCCGTTTCCTCTTCTTTGACGCGATCGAGGTGCACATCTAAGACCGTCATCTTCAGCCCTGCTTTCGGCACATTTCCCACATTAGAAATGTAAGGACTCGGTTCGACTGCACCTGTGCAAATCACCAGTGATCCTTTTTTGAGATAAGGCACTGCACCCCAAGCGGCAGACTTTTCCCAAATGCTCAACGACACGGTAAACGATTCTTCTCGATCGCGGCTGCGAGGCTTCTGAACATAAAGCGACACCTTTGCAACTTTCGCTTCTCTGCCATCTTTGAGCGTCACAGTTTTGACGGTGGCATCCGACGCAAGATTGCCGCTGACAATCCATTGATTTAGTCCGGCGCTCGACATATTTCTACCTCTAGGCGAATTTTATTTCAGAGTGCCCGTTCAGCGAAAAGACTGAACTTTAAGCATTCAATGAGCATTCAATGAGCATCAAAAAAGAGGCATGAGCAATCGTGCCTCCTCAGTTTGTTTCGAGATTAGTTATTCCAAGATTAGTTATTCAACGCCTTCGATCCGATCTTCAACTTCTTGATAGAGTTCGCGCAGTCGATCGAGGTTTTCTTCGCTGGTTTCCCAATAGCCGCGACCGTTTGCTTCAAGTAAGGTTGTTACCATTTTGCGGAACGAGTTCGGATTGAGATCTAGCAGTCGCTTCGACATCTCCTCATCTTTGAAGAATGTCGTGTTGGTGTCTTCGTAGACCCAATTATCGACTGCATTCGCGGTGGCTGACCAGCCCATTGTGTTGACCAATCGCTTCGAGATTTCCCGCACGCCTTCATAGCCGTGGCTCAACATTCCCTCATACCATTTGGGGTTGAGCATTTTGGTACGAGCATCAAGCCGAACCGTTTCAGAAAGTGTGCGAATCTGAGCGTTTGCCGTGGTTGTATCTGCCATATATGAGGTCGGCATTTTGCCATCGTCGCGCAGTCGAGACACAATCTTTGTCGGATCAGAATCGTAGTAGTGCGAGACATCAGTGAGTGAAATCTCAGAAGAATCGAGGTTCTGGAAGGTCATATCCGCCGTTTTCAGCGAGGCGCGGAAGACCGCTTCGTTTTGCTCCATCATGCCGGGATTGTCCGAGGAAAAGGCGAATCCTTTGCGCGAGAGGTACATATTTTGCAGTTCCTCTTCGTTTTCCCAGGTGCCATTCTCAACCGCTAAGTTGATGTTCGATGAGTACGAACCAGAAGCATTCGAGAAGATTCGAGTTGCCGCTTGACGAAGGTTGATGCCCAAATCATCTGCTTGCTTCATGGCGTGTTTGCGGACATAGTTCATTTCCAAAGGTTCATCGGCTTCGGCTGCCATTTTTACGGCTCGATCGAGCAATGCCATTTGGTTAATAAACAAGTCGCGGAATACTCCAGAACAGTTCACGACGACATCAATTCGAGGTCTACCCAACTCTTCAAGCGGAATCAAATCCAGCTTGTTGATCCGTCCCAGCGAATCAGGCATCGGACGCACCCCCACCATCCAAAGGATTTGCGCGAGTGATTCACCGTAGGTTTTGATGTTGTCAGTTCCCCAAAGCACACACGCGATCGTTTCTGGGTAAGCGCCGCCGTTTTCTGCACACTGTCGTGCGATTAAGCGATCGACGACAATCTTCGCAGACTTCACCGCTGCTGCGGTTGGAATCGATTGCGGATCAAGGGCGTGAATGTTTTTCCCGGTGGGCAACACATCGGGATTGCGAATCGGATCGCCGCCCGGTCCTGGCAAAATATATTCGCCTGCCAACGCGGTCAACAATGCGCCCAGTTCATTATCTGCAACGACTTGCTTTAGACAGAACTGTGAGTATTCAATCAGCGGTTTGAGTGCTTCTGGATCAACATTGGGATAGCCTGCGTCGTGCAGTGCTTCGATCCAGGGTGCTTTCTTGCCATTGAAGCTAAATAGATTGGTCAGCATCGACGATCGAGAAACGCGACCGTCTTGATCGATCTGAGCTTTTACCATTGCTGCGATCGCGCTGCGGGTGGCTTGATTGATCTCATTTAACAGTTGAACATCATTGAGAACACCACGATCGCTGTTCTGGAAAATTTCATCAATGTCCCGGTTCAAGCTATCCGCGATGATTCGGGGCAAGCTCAACATATTTTCTTCGGGTCGATCGAGACTGGCAATGTTCACCAATGTTGCGATCGCTTCGTCTGCTGAAGGGGGCTTGCCAATGACGTGCAGCCCACACGGCAACAGCCGCGATTCGATTTCCATCAGTTTGATGTAGACTTTGCCAACGATCGTGTCTCGCTCTTCTTGAGAGAGTTCGCTGGAGTTGTCCGGGAGTGCAATATCTTTGTCCAGATTGCAAATTCTTGCTTTGTCCATGATCGTATCGACAATCTGAACACCGCGTCCGGAGTCTTTCAAGGTTTGATAGGAACCCACTAATTCGCTGAGTTCTTTTAGCCCTTTGTACAATCCAGCATTCTCAGCAGGCGGGGTCAAGTAGCTGATTGTTTCAGCGTAAGAGCGGCGCTTTGCGATCGTGGCTTCCGATGGATTGTTCGCCGCATAGTAATACAAGTTCGGAATCGTGCCGATCAAGCTATCGGGGAAGCATTCCTCTGACATGCCGATTTGCTTACCGGGCATGAATTCTAGCGAACCATGAGTTCCGAAATGCAGCACTGCGTCGGCTTTCCAGATTTTCTCTAGATAGGTGTAGTAGGCAGCAAACCCGTGGTGGGGGCTTGCAGAACGCGAGAACAGCAGGCGCATCGGGTCGCCTTCATAGCCAAAGGTGGGCTGAACTCCAATGAAGACATTGCCAAACGACTTACCGTACACCAACAGATTCTGTCCATCGGTGTTGAGGTGACCCGGAGCCGGACCCCACGACGGAATCAGCTTCTCGTAGTAAGGGGTCAGTTCTTCGTATTCTGGAACTGACATTTTGTATGCAATGTTCAGTTCGGGGCTGTTGTATTGGGCGCGGGCATCGTGCAGCACTTCCAGCATCAACGCTTCTGCTGTTTCTGGCAGATCTTGGACGTCGTAGCCGTTTTGCTTTAGCCCTTCCATCACTTTGTAGATGGAGCCAAAGACATCGAGATAGGCAGCCGTTCCAACGTTGCCTTTGTCCGGCGGGAAACTGAAAACCGTGATGGCGACGCGCTTATGGATTTTGGGTTTACGACGCAGATTTGCCCACTTGAGAGCACGCTGCGCGATCGCTTCGACCCGATCTTGCAGGGCGATCGCCTTTCCGGTCGCTCCGTCCCGCCCAGAAACAATAATCGGTTCAATTCCGCCGTCGAGTTCAGGTAGTGCAATCTGAAGCGCCACTTGAATGGGGTGCAATCCTAGGTCACTGTCTTGCCACTCTTCGGTGGTCTGGAAGACTAGCGGCAACGCCACCATGTAAGGACGGTTGAGACGCTTGAGGGATTCGATCGCCTTCGGATGATCTTGCC
>DATJEM010000203.1:0-3233 GCA_035496615.1 Leptolyngbya sp. | reverse complement strand
GACTATCACTATGATGCTCCCGGAACCCTTCCAGGAACCTTAACAATTCCCAAAGATGCCGAACTTCCGGTGATTGTGCTGATCGACTACAACGGTGAAAAAGCGACTCGGCTTCAGATTGAGCAACCGGAGGACTGTATTCCTTATCTCGATACGGATTCTGTCTCTTGGATCGATGTGAAAGGACTGGGAAGCGAAGACATTTTACTGAGATTGGGACGCGTTTTTAATTTGCATCCTCTCGTTTTAGAAGATGTCGTGAATGTGCCACAGCGTCCAAAAGTAGAAGAATATGATGAGCAGGTTTTAATCATTACTCGCATGGTGGTGCTGAAGGAATCCGGCAGAGGATTTTATGCAGAACAAGTCAGCTTCATTTTGGGCAAGCATTATTTGCTCACGGTGCAAGAAGAGGCAGAGCATGATTGTTTTGATATCGTGCGCGATCGCATTCGGAGCGCCAAAGGAACGATCTGCAAACGTAAAGCTGATTATCTTGCGTATGCACTGTTAGATGCCATTATCGATGGCTTTTTTCCGATTCTCGAAGTCTATGGCGAAGAAATTGAAGAACTTGAAGATGAAGTTGTTGCCAGTCCGACTCGACAAACCTTAGAGCAAATTCACACGCTGAAACGAGAACTGCTCACGTTGCGTCGATCGATTTGGCCGCTCCGCGATGCGATCAATTCTCTGATCCGCGATAGCAGCGATCAGCTAATCAGCAATGAAGTCAGAATCTATCTGCGCGACTGCTATGACCACACAGTTCAAGTCTTAGATATGGTAGAAACCTATCGAGAACTCGCAGCCAGCTTAATGGATGTCTATCTTTCGTCGGTCAGCAATCGGATGAACGAAATCATGAAGGTGCTGACGGTCATTTCAACCATTTTTATTCCGCTCACATTTATTGTTGGCGTTTACGGAATGAACTTTGATCCTGAGAAGTCGCCGCTGAATATGCCGGAACTTGACTGGTATTGGGGCTATCCAGCGTGTTGGGCAGTGATGATTGCGATCGCGATCGGTCTTATTTTCTTCTTCAAACGCAAAGGCTGGTTTGAGAACTTCTCCACCACCCTCAGAAAATGAGCCAAAACACAAGCTCCGAGCCTGTGAAAAGCCCGGAGCAGATTCGACGATATTCGACGATTCGGCTAACGGAGGCGCGATCGATAAGCTGCATCATTCGTGCCCGCTTCTCCAGAGGACGGGCTTTGGCTAATCATCTGATCCAGGCGCACAATTCGGTCAGACGTGGCTGGATGGTTTGCTAGAAAAGTTGGGGGCGACGGGAATTTGAGCAGCTTTTTCATGAAAGCAACCATTTGAGATTGAGCATATCCGGCTCGGCTAATCGTGCGTAGCCCACGCTGATCGGCTTCGTACTCGCTCTGGCGGCTATTCGGTAATCGGAGTGCAACCTGAACACCGAGGTTGACCGCTGTGTTTTGATCAAGTCCACCCGCTGCTAACAATCCTTGTTGAATGGCAGTTTGACGCATTTGGCGTAGGGCGTGTTTCGCCGCAATATGTCCCATCTCATGCCCAATGACGCTGGCAACTTGTGCTTCATTATCTGCCGCAGTCAACAAACCACGATTGACGTAGACATATCCGCCCACGGTGGCAAAGGCATTGATGTTGTTATCATCAACGACTTGAAACTTGTAGGGAATATTCGGTCGATCGCTGTATGGAACGAGCTTCTGACCGATCTGATTTACATAAGCCGTCAAGGCGGGATCATTGACGATTTTGGCTTGTCCGCTCTGAATCAGTTGTTCATTGATCTGCCGACCTAGATCAATCTCTTGCTGATCGCTGAGGTTAGAAAGCTGAACCCCCTGAAAAATTTGAATTCCTCCTCGGATCAGATCGCCCCAATTGAGGGCTTGAGCCACCAACGGCTGACCGAGCGAAATGCCGACAACCATCGCGATCGATAAAACGGGATAGAGCCAACGACGGCGCAAAGTTTTGGTAATCATAGAATCGTAAGAAAATTGCGTGAAGCGCTAAACACAAGACGTAATCGAATTTAATTTAGTTGCAGCTTTAAGCCAAACTCGAAATTTGGTCGATCGCTTCCCAGACTCATGCTAATCTTGACTGGCATTGATCGAGTATGGCTTGTAAATCAATGCAGCGAACACGACATCGAGATTAAGCATCATTATGGCTATTGTGGATTCCAAAGGTCGGCTCTTCGGCAAAATCAGTATTCTAGACGTGGGTGCAGCGATCGTGATTCTGCTTGTGATCGTGGGAATTTTTATCTTTCCAGGAACGACGGGATCAGTCGCCCAAGGAACGCGGCAGCCCGTTGAAGTGGATGTCGTCGTGCGAGGGTTAAGCGTGGCTGACCCCAAAAGTCTGATCCAGGCTGGAAATAAAACCGATATTCTCGTGCGAAAGCAGCCTTCTGGAAGCGTCACGGTAAAGCAGATTCAATTCCTACCGCGAACTGTTGCGACTCCTCAACCGAATGGAACGCTGAAGGTGTTTCCTGATCCTCGCCCTGAACTTGCGCTCACAACCGATATGTTGATCACATTGGCAAGCAATGCTCCAGTTGTGGATGGAACCCCAGTTTTGGGGGCGGAGAAGGTCAAGGTCGGAACCACACTAGAGTTGGATGGTCCGACTTATAATTTCGCCAGCAGCGTTGTCGCAGTTCGGATTGGGAAGAAGGCATAAGCCTTTAGCGATCGTGCTGGGTCAAGCGATAGACGATCGCTCTGAGAGCGAACCTCGGTAACGCCATCATCCGTCGCCATCTCCACGGTTCTTGGTAGAGCCGATACAGCCACTCTAGATGATTGTCACAAAACCATTTGGGGGCGCGGATTTTCGTTCCCGCCCAGACATCAAAACTGCCACCGACTCCAATCCACACCGCATCGGGGCAGACATGGCGGTTTTGCGAAATCCAGAGTTCTTGGCGCGGCACACCCAAACCCACATAGATCAAGCGAGGCTGTAGCGTCTTCAGGTGTTGCAGAAATTCCGGTTCGTTTTCGGGGTTGAGATAGCCGTTTTGAATCCCAACGATCGCAATTCCCGGTACGGTCTGCCGCCAATTTTCCGCCGCTGTTTCCGCAACTCCAGGCGCACCGCCAAAGAAAAAAATTGACCAGGGTTCACCAAATTGGGTCGATCGCTCTAACAAACTTTGAGCCAGTTCAATTCCTGGAATTCGCTTCACCCGTTTTCCATACAGCCGCAGA
>DATJEM010000202.1:0-15041 GCA_035496615.1 Leptolyngbya sp. | reverse complement strand
AAGGCTGCGATCGCCCAAATCGAAAACTTTTCAGGAATGCACGAGGGGAGTTGCCGGGATCTATTAGAATGACTAACTGTGGAAAACTCGGAGATTCTCAACGATTTTTCACATCTACCCATTTTCCCTTTCGTCGCCGTTATGCCCAAAGTCCTTGTTTCTGACCCGATCGATCAAGTTGGAATTGATATTCTGTCCCAGGTCGCTCAAGTTGATGTCAAAACCGATCTCACCAAAGAACAGCTTGTTGAGATCATTCCAGAATATGATGCGCTGATGATTCGCTCCGGGACACGGGTGACTGCTGATGTGATCGAAGCGGGACGCAATCTGAAGATTATCGGACGTGCAGGAGTCGGAGTTGATAACGTTGATATTCCGGCGGCAACGCGCAAAGGCGTAATTGTTGTCAATTCGCCCGAAGGCAATACGATCGCTGCTGCTGAACATACATTAGCAATGATGCTGTCTTTGTCGCGCTACATTCCTGAAGCGAATGAAAAGCTAAAACAGGGAAAATGGGATCGCAAAAGCTATACAGGCAACGAAGTTTACAACAAAACTTTGGGGGTTGTAGGCTTAGGAAAAATTGGCGCTCATGTGGCAACCGTGGCGCGAGCAATGGGAATGAAGCTGCTAGCTTATGATCCGTTTATCTCAGTGGAACGCGCCGAGCAGTTGGGCTGTAGTTTAGTTGAGTTGGATGTTTTGTTTCAATCGGCGGATTACATTACGCTACACATTCCGAAAACGCCGGAAACGACGAATTTGATCAATGCAGACTCGATCGCCAGAATGAAACCGAATGTGCGGATCATCAACTGTGCGCGGGGTGGAATCATTGATGAAGCTGCGATCGCGGAAGCGCTCAAAGCGGGAAAAATTGCCGGGGCAGCCTTAGATGTCTTTGCCTCTGAACCGCTGGGAGAATCGCCGCTCCAAGCATTGGGCAAAGAAATGGTGTTGACCCCGCACTTAGGAGCTTCGACCGAAGAAGCACAGGTGAACGTCGCGATCGATGTTGCAGAACAAATCCGCGATGTGCTGCTGGGAGAACCGGCTCGATCGGCGGTAAACATTCCTGGCTTACGTCCTGAGCTTTTAGAACAGTTGAAGCCTTACTTACAACTGGCTGAAACGCTGGGAAATTTAGTTGGACAGCTTGCGGGTGGGCGGATCGAATCGCTAAACATTGGGCTACAGGGCGATTTGGCAACGAACCAAAGTCAGCCGATCGTCATTGCTGCCCTGAAAGGATTGTTATCTCATGCGCTGCAGGAACGAGTCAACTATGTGAATGCTAGTATCGAAGCCAAAGAGCGCGGTATCCGAGTGATTGAAACTCGTGATTCATCGATCAAAGACTATTCAGGCTCGTTGCATTTATCCGCAAAAGGAACCCTCGGAGAGTATTCAGTCACCGGGGCTTTGCTCGGTAGTGATGAAATTCGGATTACCAGCATTAATGACTTTCCAGTCAACGTTCCACCCAATCGGTATATGTTGTTCACCCTGCACCGGGATGTGCCGGGAATCATTGGGCAGATTGGTTCATTGCTGGGCAAATTTAATGTCAACATTGCCAGTATGCAGGTTGGGCGGAAGATTGTCCGCGGTGATGCGGTGATGGTTCTCAGCATTGATGATCCGCTGCCAGACAACATCCTGAATGAGATTAAGCAAGTCTCTGGCATTCGGGATGCTTACACGGTGACTTTATAGCTCTGGGACGGGTGAGGACAGATTGCTTCACCCCGCACCCTTTATTCTTCAACACTATGTCAAACAGTTGGTGGGAAATTCAAGTTCTATGCGATACAGACCTGGAGGAGACGGCAATCTGGCGGTTTGACAATTTTGGCTGCCGTGGAGCCTCTAGCCAAAGTAAAGGATCATCTTGTTTGGTTTCAGCTTATCTACCCCAACAGCAAGTACAGCTATTGGATTTATCAGCGTTGGCATTGTTGCTAAAACAAGATGCACTCTGTATGAATTTAGCAACCCCGATCGTACAGTGGCGCATCATCGATGAAGAAGACTGGGCAAGCAGTTGGAAAACCTATTGGAAACCGCAGGAAGTAGGAGATCGCTTCTTAATTAACCCTGCATGGTTGCCTGTCCCGGAAAACAGCGATCGATTAATTATGCTACTCGAACCTGGAGTTGCTTTTGGTACAGGCGATCATGCAACCACTCAGCTTTGCTTAGAAGCATTAGAAATGCGGTTGGGCGTTGATCCGCAGAACGTAACGATCGCAGATATTGGCTGTGGATCTGGCATTCTCTCAGTGGGTGCATTGATGCTGGGAGCAAAGAAAGCCTATGCGGTCGATACTGATCCGCTCGCTGTCAAAGCAACGCATGAAAATGTAGCACTCAATCGCATTGAGCCGACTCAGCTAGTTGTGGATCAGGGCAGTGTTCAGCAGTTAGAGAAATTGATTGATCAGCCTGTCGATGGATTGGTCTGCAACATTTTGGCGGAAGTGATTATCGACTTAATTCCGCAGTGGACACCGCTCGTGAAATCCACCACTTGGGGAATTTTGAGTGGAATTCTGATCGAACAAGCGAAACCCGTTGCCGATACGTTAGAAGCCAATGGTTGGATTGTGGCAGCCCTGTGGAAGCGCGGCGATTGGTGTTGTTTGAATGTACGCCGATCGTAGTCGATCGACGTACTTCAATCCCCTACAATCCGGTTTCTGAATTGTGTTCGACTGCATTCGGATCAACGCCCATCGGCGCAACATAGTTTCTAAAGAACGTGATCTGCTGTTCAAATTCCATGTTTTTGACGCGATCGAGCAGTTGTTTCGCTTCCCCTGCAAGCTCATATCCAGAGGGCATGGGAATAATCGTTGCGTCTTCCATTCCTTGCGCCAGTAAATACCAGATCAGCAGCTTTGTTGTGTCTCCCACTGCCCCATACTCGCGGGTTAATTGAGTGTTGCGACGGCTGATCAAATCGCGTTGAACATTTAGCTGTTCTTCGTGCGGCAGTGCTTTGATTTGATTAAAAATACCTTCTGCGATCTCCGGCGAGACTGTACTCGCTCCTGGAGCCGCAGGCGTAATCGCGTCGCCCATTTCTTTGTAGATAAACCAGAACAAAGCAAGTTGAGTATCCGCATCCAATTGCTGAAACGCTTTCACTAAATCGCTTGCTGTATTTGAGGTGGTGTAAGTCATAAATTGATTCCTATTCAACCTCAAAACCGTAACAAAGACAACGGTTTACCTCGACTCACCAAAGGCAGAAGCGCAAACCTAGCTAGAGGTAGAGGCACGATCGCAAAGTTACAAGCAAGGTGGAGGCGGACGATTTCTCAATGAGGCAACCATGCAATTTTCAGGTAAAGTTGCGGTGATCACAGGAGCAGGTTCAGGAATTGGGCGCGAAACAGCATTTTTGCTAGCAGAACAAGGTGCGATCGTGGCTGGTATCGATCGCTCTGAAAGTACGCTCAATGAAACAGTCGAAAAAATTCAGCATCAGGGCGGAACTGCGATCGCGCTGGTTGCAGATGTGTCTGATCCTGATCAAATGGGAATCTCGATCGATCAGATTGTTCAAGTTTATGGACGAATTGATATCGTCTTTGCGAATGCTGGAGTGAATGGAGTTTGGGCACCGATCGAAGAGATTACACCCGAAGACTGGAACTACACGATCAACATCAACCTCAACGGAACATTCTATGCCGTGAAGTACGCAGTTCCCCACCTGAAGAAACAGGGGGGAGCAGTGATAATCACTTCTTCAGTGAACGGGACGCGAACCTTCGGCAATACAGGTTCCACCGCATATTCTTGTACGAAAGCCGCACAAGTCGCATTCGCAAAAATGACCGCACTGGAACTAGCAAAACACAAGGTGCGAGTGAATGTGATTTGCCCAGGCGCGATCGGAACCAACATCGAACAAACCTCTCATCCCTTTAAGATCGAGACGATCAAAGAGCCAGCCAACTATCCCAACGGTAAAGTTCCGCTCAACGGGGGCTATCCCGGCAGGGCGGAACAAGTCGCTCAGTTAGTCTTATTCTTAGCCTCTGATGCCGCGAGTCATATCTCAGGGACAGAAGTGTGGATCGATGGCACAGAATCGCTTTTAGTTGGATAAGTTGTACATTCTTTAAATTGTTATATGCCTCAAGTTTTTGGAAAGCTGCCAACGACTCGACAGCCCTGGATTTCGCTCGGTGAGGTCGATCGGGTCGAAACCTCCGATCGCTCCATCCTTCTCACCTGCGGTCATGCTCGCTTCAAGCTCAACATACTCGCCCCGAATCTCATCCGGGTACAGCTTGCGCCGACGGGTGAATTTTTGCCGCGTCGATCGTGGGCAGTCAATCGTCCTGATGAAGACTGGGAGATTGTTCCATTTGAGATTGAAGAAAAAGAAGCAATTGAGATTAAAACAACTCAAATGCGAATCGTGATCGATCGATCTCCCTGTCGGATTCGCTGTTTTGATCTTGCGGGCAACCCGTTTGCTCAAGATACCAACATTGCTTGGCGCATGGGTCAAGTTGCCTGTTGGAAAACGATCGCAGCGGATGAGCATTTTTATGGCTTTGGCGAACGGGCAGGACTGTTAGACAAGCGATCGCAGATTAAAACAAACTGGACAGTCGATTCGCTGGACTATTCCTCGATCGATGATGAGATGTATCAAGCGATTCCCTTTTTTATCGCGCTGCGCCCACAGTTAAGCTATGGCATCTTTCTCAACATCACCCATCTGAGCCAGTTTGATCTAGGCGCAACAGAACCCGGAATCTGGCAAATGCAAGCTCAGAGCCAAGAATTAGACTATTACATCATTCATGGACAGTCCCCAGCGCAGATTCTCGAAACCTATACCGAACTCACCGGACGGATGCCCATGCCGCCAAAGTGGTCGCTTGGCTATCATCAATGTCGCTGGAGCTATGAATCTGAAGCGGTCGTGCAGAAACTTGCCCAAGAGTTTCGATCGCGCAAAATCCCCTGTGATGTCATCCATCTCGACATCGACTATATGCACGGCTACCGGGTGTTCACTTGGAGTCCAAACCGCTTTCCCGATCCCGCGAAGCTAATTTCCGCACTGAAACAGAATGGCTTCAAAACAGTCACGATCGTTGATCCAGGCGTGAAATACGAACCCGACGGTCACTATCCGGTGTATCACGAAGGCTTAGAAAAAGATTGTTTTGTCAGAAGTGCCGACGGTAAGCTAGTTGCGGGCTATGTGTGGGCAGATAAATCTGTGTTTCCAGACTTTCTCAAAGCTGAAGTGCGGCAATGGTGGGGCGATTGGCAACGAACTTTAACCGAAGTTGGCATCGAAGGCATTTGGAACGATATGAACGAGCCGTGTCTTGCCGATCGACCGTTCGGAGATGAAGGAACGCATATCTTTTTTCCAATGGATGCTCCGCAAGGCAATCCCGCAGAACATGGAACTCACGCCGAAACGCATAACTTGTATGGCTACAACATGGCGAGAGCTTCCGCAGAGGGACTCGATCGGCTTCGACCCCATCAGCGATCGTTTGTCTTGACGCGCTCAGGATTTGCCGGAATTCAGCGCTGGTCTTCGGTTTGGATGGGCGACAATCAATCCCTATGGGAACATCTCGAAATGTCGCTACCAATGCTATGCAACATGGGACTATCGGGGGTCGCCTTTGTCGGTGCGGATATTGGCGGATTTGCGGGAAATGCCACAGCGGAACTGTTTGCTCGGTGGATGCAAGTCGGGATGCTCTATCCATTGATGCGGGGACATTCTGCACTGACCACGGCTCAACACGAACCCTGGGTATTTGGCGATCGGGTTGAAGCGATTTGTCGCGAATACATTGAACTTCGGTATCAGCTATTGCCTTATGTCTACACGCTGACTTGGCAAGCTGCACAAACCGGTGCGCCGATTTTGAGACCTTTATTGTATGAATATCCGCATGACTCAAAGACCTATCACATTCATGATCAAGTTCTGCTCGGCTCACACCTGATGGCGGCTCCGATTTATCGTCCCGGTGTTGAATATCGCGCTGTGTATTTACCAGAGGGAACTTGGTTCGATTGGTGGACAGGCGAACAGCACAGCGGAAATCAGCATATCCTAGCTCATGCGCCGATCGAACGAATGCCAATGTATGTGAAAGCAGGGGCAATCATTCCAATGCAACCTGTGATGCAATATGTCGATGAACATCCGATCGCAGCACTTCGACTTCGCATCTATCCCGGCGATGGCGAATTTACGCTTTACGAAGATGATGGTCGATCGTTTGAGTATCAATCGGGGCAGTTTGCCACCACAACTTACCAAGTTAAAGGAACGATCGTTGACATTCAGCCGCGTCAAGGACAATGGCAACCGAGCGATCGCACGATCTCAATTGAAATGGTTGGCGTAGGTGAACAGTCCATTCCAGACGATGGCACGCCAAAGCGATTCGAGTTTTCTATCTAAACATCAAAGCACTCCCAGTTGACTAAACCAGGAGTGCCATCAATCGCAATCTATCCATTAGAAATCAGAGGGAGCCGCCGATCGCATTTTTGCTTTTGCTTTTGCGGCACTCTTCTTCAGCGCGTCTAATCGAGACTGATACTTCGATCGCAGCTTTTTCTTTGGAGTCTGATCGATTAACGTCTTGAGTGCGCTGCCCAGACTCTTGTAGGCATTCGGCAGCGTGTAGCCAAATCGAGTCGCTAACTGAATCGCTCGTTCGTCAGCTTCGATCGCTTCTTTGATGGTCTTCTCGCCATTATTTTTCTGATACAGTCTCCAACCTGCGACCCCAGACAATCCCATCGCTAACAGCAGTAACAGCCCATCTTGAACCCACAGTTCACCGACTGCGCCGCCCAGCCCGATCGCCAACGCCGCCATTTCCCAACCGTCTTTCGGAATCGTATCGACCTGAATCCGGGCGACTTCATGCCAAAACAGTAAGTTTCGCTGGTCAATCGCCAACTGATCCCATTTCGGCATATCGATTTGGACTTCTACTTCGTCCCTCCCGATCTCTTCGCAGGTAATCAACGGGGGATTTACGGCAGTTGTCGTCTCGATCGTCACCCAGCTTTGCAGTTCTGGCGGCAACAGGGTTTTCAAGCGACGCAACTCGCTCATATCGGCTCTAGCGGACGAGGTTGCATAAGATGTCATGTAAAAACTCACCTCAGAATGAACGCCTATCCTCTAGATACAATCTTAGCGATTTCGCAGATTTTAAGGCTAGGTAGGTTCATTCTGCCTGATGAAACCTTTATCAAGCAAGTCGTATGAACCGATCTTTTTTGGCTAATTTGCAATTCGAGCCGGAGTAGGAGCAGGCGGGGGTGGACTCTCCGGCGTATAATGGGCGATTACGACCAGCGGTAGAACCAGCGTAGTCAGCGCGATCGCAGTTCCAACCAGATTTGCCACAAGATTTGCTGCAAGGGGGATGGGTTCGTTCGATCGCTTCGGAGCGGTAGTCTCGCTACCTATGTGCATAATAGAAAATTTACCAATTCAATACGGATTAGCAGGAAGCCCTGATTCTTTCCTAGTTAACCCAGGGAGCAGCAGAAAGCTTCCACTACCTGAACTACAATATTAGCTGATTTTCCCAACAGAACTGTTTCCAATAAACAATTCTAATCATAGACGAGTAGCTTTTGCTACCAAATTGAAGTTTGCCTCTCTGCAATTTTGCGCTTTCTGCCGTTGGGTAGATGCAATTGAAGGGAGAACAAAAGCTGAAATAGAGTCTCAGAAACGTCGGTGTTTCCGAACTTTGGCGGTACGGTTCTACGGACTGTGGCAAGTCCTTCGCTTTGTTACATTTAGACCAATGAAACACTGCTCTCAGTTAGCGAGGCAAAAGACTGTGAACGATACATCTAATCAACTTCCTGAATTCATGCAAGGAGTCAGCGACTCGGACGGAAAGTTCTTACAATATATTCAGTCGCTTGCACCGGAAACGATCGCTCAACTCTCGAAACCCTCTACGCCCGAAGTGTTGCAGATGATGGAGCGTAACATTGTTGGATTGTTGGGTGGACTTCCTCCTGAAAATTTTGATGTCACGATTACAACAAGCCGCGAGGCTTTGGGACGCTTGCTGATCTCTGCAATGATGGGAGGCTACTTCTTGAAGAGTGCAGAACAGCGTTTAGCTTTTGAAAAGTCGCTGCAATCGGTTGATGTCGAATAGTGCAGCTTGCTCTTTCTGAATTGCGATCGTCGCTCTTGTCTTGGTATGCAGAATCGGGTCGAACTTTGCCCTGGCGCAATACCCGCGATCCGTATGCAATCTGGGTTTCTGAAATCATGCTTCAGCAAACTCAGGTAAAAACAGTAATTCCTTACTTCGATCGATGGATGCAACAGTTTCCGTCGATCGAATCTTTTGCAAATGCGGATTTACAAACTGTGCTTAAAGCCTGGGAAGGACTCGGCTATTATGCTCGTGCCCGGAACTTTCATCGCGCCGCTCAGCAGGTTGTCTCCGAACATCAGGGACGCTTTCCAACTGATTTAGAAAAGGCGCTGCAACTGCCGGGAATCGGCAGAACCACCGCAGGCGGAATTCTCAGCGCAGCGTTTGACCAACCTTGCGCCATTCTCGATGGCAACGTTAAACGAGTGTTAGCCCGATTGACGGCGCTAGAAGTTCCCCCGAACAAAGCCATGTCTCAACTGTGGAAGCTCTCTGAAACTTTGATTGATCCCAACCATGGACGAGACTTTAATCAAGCACTGATGGATTTAGGCGCAACGGTTTGCACCCCGAAGCATCCCGCTTGCTTAGTTTGTCCGTGGCGATCGCACTGCGAGGCGTACAATCGAGGAATTCAATCGGATCTTCCTATGTCAGAAACTCGCGCCCCGATCCCGCATAAAGTCATTGGAGTGGCTGTGATTTGGAATGAGCAGCGGATTTTAATCGATCGTCGCAAAGCTGAAGGTTTACTCGGTGGACTGTGGGAATTTCCTGGCGGCAAAGTTGAACCCGGAGAAACGATCGAACACTGTATCAAACGCGAAATTCAAGAAGAACTGGCAATTGAAATTGAAGTGGGCGATCGCTTAATTGTGGTGGATCATACTTACACTCATTTTCGAGTGACGCTGAATGTGCATCACTGCCGCCATCTTTCCGGTGAGCCGCAGGCGATCGAATGTGATGAAATTCGCTGGGTGACATTAGACGAGCTTTCTGAATTTCCGTTTCCGAAGGCGAATCTCAAAATTATCGAAGCCCTGCGATCGAAGATTGCTTAGTCAGCCTTGAAGCAGAACGCCACAAAAACGGTTCCCTGATCGCCTAAATTGCAGCGGGGAACCGTTCTGTTATCTTTTTTGCACTCAACTCACGGTTTGAGACGCGATCGCGGGTTTATTGTCTGCCTTCTGCAACGAAGCATACAATCGATTCAACGCATTCACATATGCTTGCGCCGATGCCACAATGATATCGGTATTTGCAGAATGTCCGGAGTAAATGCGATCGCCGTATTTCAATCGAATCGTTACTTCTCCGATCGCATCAATCCCCGCTGTCACCGATTGCACCGAGAATTCGATCAGTTGATTCGGCACGTTCACCACTCGATTGATCGCTTTATAAACTGCATCTACAGGACCTGTTCCGGTTGCAGCATCGGTGAGTTCTTCGCCATGCGGATTGACCAATCGAACCGTTGCCGTGGGGCAAGCAGAATCGCCGCAAGAAACTTGAACCAGTTCTAAGCGGAAGAGTTCGGGGACTTGCTGAACTTCGTCATTGACGATCGATTCCAAATCGCGATCGGTGACTTCTTTCTTCTTGTCTGCAAGTTCCTTGAATCGCACAAAGGCTTTATTCACTTCTTGATCGGTCAGTTCAAAGCCCAGTTCATTGAGGCGCGATCGAAATGCGTTGCGACCGGAATGTTTGCCCAAAACCAAGAGCGTCTCGGTCAGTCCGATTGTTTGGGCATCCATAATTTCGTAGGTCTGCCGATTTTTTAGCATTCCGTCCTGGTGAATGCCCGATTCGTGGGCGAACGCGTTTGCGCCGACGATCGCTTTGTTTGGCTGTACCAACATTCCCGTCAGATTAGAAACCATGCGCGAGGTTTTGTAAATCTCCTGAGTGTTGATCCCGGTCAATGGCGTTTCAGATTCAACCGGACGACCTAGATAAGGATTGAAGTACGATCGCCGAACGTGCAGTGCCATGACTAACTCTTCAAGCGACGCATTTCCGGCGCGTTCTCCGATGCCATTGATTGTACATTCAAGCTGACGTGCGCCATTCTTCACGGCTTCTAAGAAACAAGCTACGGCTAGCCCCAAATCGTTGTGACCGTGAACCGAAATGATGGCTTGATCGACGTTTGGAACATGCTCTTTGATGCCGCGAATCATGTCACCAAATTCGCTCGGTGTCATGTAGCCAACCGTGTCGGGAATGTTGATCGTTTTTGCGCCTGCTGCGATCGTGCGCTCCAACACCTGATACATGAATTCAGGATCAGAGCGGGCAGCATCCATTGGGGAGAATTCCACATCATCGACGAAGGATTTGGCGTAAGCGACCATTTCTTCAGCGATCGCTAATACTTCCGAGCGCGTCTTCTTCAATTGATATTCCAAGTGAATATCAGAGGTGGAAATAAAGGTGTGAATCCTCGGCTTTGCCGCAGGTTTGAGCGCTTCGGCAGCGGCTTTGATGTCGGCTGAAATGGCTCTTGCCAAACTGCAAATCGTCGGACCTTCAGGGGTTCCTACTGCTTGAGCAATTTTCTGCACCGCTTCAAAATCGCCGGGACTTGCAAACGCAAATCCTGCCTCAATGATGTCTACTCCAAGTCGAGCAAGCTGACGGGCGATCGTAAGCTTTTCATCCACATGAAGCGTTGCGCCGGGGCACTGTTCGCCATCGCGCAAAGTGGTATCGAAAATCAAAATGCGATCGGAATTAGCTGCGTTCATAGCTCGACTCAAGTGTTGTAGTGTACTCGTCGTAAAGGATCAATCGATTCGGTTAAACAAGCGATTCTCAAAGCCTTTCGGACTACAGAAACTCGTCTGAAACCGAATTTCTGTAGTGATTGTAACCTGAATTGTAGTACGCTGCTCGATCAAGTGAGGAAAGCTTAACTAATACTCTGCTTTCTCGATATAAGGACGAATCGTATTCAAATCGATATAGCGATCGGTGACGTTTCTCAGTTCGCGAGCAATCATGCCTTCGGTTGAGACGACAGTAATGTGGGTGTTTTTCGATCGCAATTGCTCGATCGCCCGCTCAAAATCGCCATCGCCACTGAATAAAATCACGCGATCGTATTGCTCGACTGTGTTGAACATATCCACCACAATTTCAATATCTAGATTCGCTTTTTGAGAATATCGACCCGAAGTATCGTCATAATATTCTTTGAGAATTTTAGTTCTCACGGTATAGCCGAGACTGATCAAAGCGTCTCGAAAGCCTCGCTGATCCTGGGGATCTTTCAGTCCGGTGTACCAATAAGCGTTGATCAATTCGACAGTTTTTTCTGTAGTGAAATGTTCTAAAACTCTCTTGGGATCAAAAAACCAGCCATTTTTCTGCTGTGCATAGAACATATTGTTTCCGTCTACAAAAATAGAAAGACGGTTCATTGAGTAATGCATATAAGATAAAGACCTAGAACTTGTAGAAGCAAGAATGGTGAATAATTAATTTTAGCAACGGAAAACTGAGAGCGAACTGAAAATCGCGAATTCTCAGTCAATCAGACTTCAAACCGCGATTGTTTCCATTGCCATCGCAATTCTGAATCGCTTCTACAGCGTGTCGATCGCCAACCCCGCCAGAAATCCACTCTGTTTTAACGTGAGATAAAACCAGAGCGAATGATTGGAATGAGTTCGACGATCGAAGACAAACATTGAACGGTTTTCTAACATTTTGAATTGAATTTATATCGCAATCAGAAATAGAGCTTTACATTTAGTGAACGTGAGCGATCAAGTCTGTTCCTCAGCTATTAGACAGATCTTTAATGTTAGCGCGAGTTTTGGAACGGGATTGATGCCAAAATCGTCCTGAATTGGGATGACACATTCGATTGATTAAATATGCCTGGTTTCTCGATCTCATGCCGAAAAAAGTTTCTCCTTCTGCTCTCCTCCAAGCGCTGACTCTGCCGCTTCGATCGGGGCTGTTTCGTTCGACAACGGTTAAACAACCCCAAAATCCGACGACCGAGACCATGCCGATCGACGACGAACCCGAAATCGATTTGGCGATCACTGTTCTTAGCACCCCCAAGCGCGATCGACGCTTGAATCAATTGGGTCATGGTTTGATGATCGGATGCGCGATCGCAGCAGGTTTAATGAGCGCGACTCAGCCCAAATTTGCTCAGGACTGGGAACGTCAGACCCAAAGCACCCTGTTCCGAATGCGTGGAGCCGTAGAGCCACCGGATAACATCGTGATTTTGGCGATCGATGATGAGACGCTGCTGCAACTTTCGGGATCAAGTCGGTTGCTCCGACGGAGTGCGTATGCTCGCGCCATCGATCGGGTGATGAAAGCAGGGGCGAAAACCGTCGGCGTGAATTTAGTGCTGGATTTGCCTAGCTTTGGCAAGACGGAAACTTCGACCGATTGCACTGAACCGAATTTGAACTTAGACGACGACGATCGACAGTTACAGCAGGTTCTACAGCGGTATGACGGACGGATTGCACTCTCGGTAGACACTGAGCGACTCGATAGCCGCCAAGGAGAACAGATGCGGTTGGTGCTGCCGTTTTGCCCGTTTCGTACTCCAAACGCCTCCTACGGACTGATTCAATATCCGATCGAAGCCGATGGCAAAATCCACCAACTCGGCATCGAAGCGCTCAAGAGCGTGCGATCGTCGCCTGAAATGGCAGCGCTGCTCGATCAAGAAAAGATTTTGTCATTTGCAGGTGCGACTCTCCGATCGGCAAGGATTCAGCCTACGACTCCAAAGGGTGACAATCTCTTTTTCTACGGTCGCGATGGCACATTCAGCAGAACGACGATTCCGTTTTGGAATGTGCTGTCGGATGAAAATTGGAACAGTGACTATCTAAAGCACGGTGAGATTTTCAAAGACAAGATCGTTCTAATTGGTGTCACTGCTTCCAAAGTGGGCAGCGAGTTAGACTCTGCGGTTGGCTTCATGTCTGGGGTTGAAATCAATGCTAACGCCATCGCCACCCTGCTCGAACACAAATCGATTCGCGAAGCATTGCCCAATTCAGCCTTGTCTGGACTTGCGATCGCGGCAGTTGTGCTCATTGCGGGACTGTTGCAGCTACAAGCAAAACAGCCGACTGCGCGGTTAGGTTGGGCAGGTGGAATCGCGATCGTGTGGGCGGGAATTGGCTATGCTGCCTTTACACAAGGATTGCTCATTTTGCCGATCGCAGTTCCGATCGGGGCGATTCTGTTGACAGGCGTGAGTTATTTGGGCACAGGATTGGCGCAGGAATACCGCAGTAAGCATCAGTTCCGCAAAACATTGAAGCAATTCGCCGGAGCGCCTTTGGTTCAGGAGTTAATTCGCGATCAAGATGATCTCAAAGACTTGCTGCAAGAACATGAGCAAGAAATTTTAGGCAAAAAACTTGCTGGACGCTACAGAATTAGTAAAGTTCTGGGTTCGGGTGGATTTGGTCGCACTTACATTGCAGAAGATACTCAGCGTCCCGGTCAGCCAAACTGTGTGGTGAAACATCTCCGCCCAACTAGCAATAATCCGAAGCATTTGCAGTTAGCGCGGCGCTTATTTAGATCCGAAGCCCAAAGCTTGGAACGCTTGGGAGAACATGATCAGATTCCTCGACTGTTGGCGTACTTTGAAGAAGAAGGAGAGTTTTATCTGATTCAAGAATTCGTAGCAGGTTCGATCTTGAATCAAGAGTTAACGATCGGGCGCTACCTCCCAGAAGTCAGAATTGTCGAATTGCTGCAAGGTCTATTAGAAATCTTGCAGTTTGTCCACGATCGCAATGTGATTCACCGGGATATCAAACCCAGCAATATTATTGTGCGATCGCAGGATCAAAAGCTGGTTTTGATTGACTTTGGAGCAGTGAAAGAACTGCACAATCAGCTTGAAGGAGAAGTTGCCACGGCAACGATCGGAATTGGCACACAAGGCTATATGCCGCCCGAACAATGCGCCGGAAATCCCCGATTGAATAGCGATCTTTACGCTGTCGGCATGATTGGAATTCAAGCGCTGACCGGACTGCCACCGAGCCAACTGAGAGAAGATCCGCAAACCGGAGAAATTGTCTGGCGCGATCGAGCGATCGTCAGCGGTGCTTTAGCGGCGATTTTGACCCAGTTAGTTCAGCGCGATTTTCGGCAACGGTATCAATCCGCAGCAGCAGTGCTTCAAGATTTGCAGCAGCTTACGAACCTTTCAACCCTGACGCTACCGCCAGAGTTTTTTGTTGCCGCTTCGATCGACCTTGACGAAGATGTCACGACGACCCGCCCTTGGCCCCAAACGTTTGGAGACGAAGAATTACCGCCCACCGAACCCCCCCCAGACCTGTAATCTTGAGAATGCCAGACTTTTGATAGAAGACGGTTTGCTGCGATCGCGGTCAAATCTAAAGAAAATCTGGTAGTTCATCTCAGTGAGAATGCGAACCGATATAACTATCTCTTAACAGCATTGCCGATTCAGGTGATCGCGGTGCTGAGATAAAAATCGAGAGAGTCGCAGTCGTATCCCCGATTCATTTTCAACATGAGAGGTATCGACTATCAACCGTTTAACAACTCTTGAGCTTCGAGGAATCTGTGCAGACCAACTCTAATCCAGACCCCAAATTTCCGACTGACTCCTACAATCGTGGACTTCAGCGGATCGTTGATCGTATGACTCAGACGATGGAGCGCGATACGCTAGTTCAGCAAACCACCAACCAACTGAGAACGAGTTTAGAGGTTGATCGTGTCGTGCTGTATTACTTCTTTCGACACTGGGAAGGAAGAGTGACGTTTGAATCGTTGAGT
>DATJEM010000201.1:0-2581 GCA_035496615.1 Leptolyngbya sp. | reverse complement strand
GGAGTTAGAAGTGGCGTTTCAGGCTGGGATTGAAGGGTACTGTCCAAAAGGAAGCTCGATCGCAGAATTTGTCACCGCCGTTCAGCAGGTAGCAGCGGGACAGAACTATTGGCGATCGGAGGTGTTGGAGCAGTTGAGGGTTGCCCGTCCGGGAACGCCCTCGATCAGCGTCGCGCGGGTGATTCGGCAAAATTGGCGATCGTCGGGGCTTGCCCAAATCGAAGCCGCCCTAAATCAAGTAAATGCTGAACTACGATCGCGAGATCTTTCGACTTTGGATCGCCTCTTTCTGACCGGGCGACGACGGGAACTGAGAGCGGCGCGATGGATGATTCAACAAGTGTTGCCATCGGAAGAAATTCGACCCACGCCCGGTGCGATCGTTCCGGTCGAATCTGAGCGCGCAGCAACCGTTCAAACTCCAGAAATTGTTTCAACTCGATCGACTCCGAAAGCGTGGCAAGGGGCAATTCTCGATCGCATTACCGTCAGACTTCAATCAAATCTCGATAATTTGACGGGCACTCCGCTGGAAGTTGACATTCTCAGATTGGAAAAGAAGCGAGAATTGTTCTTTATTATTTTGCGGCAGCTAGAAGATTTGCTGGATGAACTGAGATATTCTCAACTTCAGCCTGAGCAGTTTGCCGCAAAGCGATCGAATATTTTGCGCGATCTGTGGGAAGCCGTAGTGATTCAGTTTTTCGGACGGTATTCAATGGTGCGGGTGAAAAAGCGCGATCTTGAAATCGTTCCGACCCTACTCGAAGAAGGCAACATCGTTCAATCTCAAACTTTAGGCAAAATTCCGCTGACGCAGGAAATTTTTGAACACTTACTGTTTGAAATGCCGCTGACTGTCGATCAAACGCTGTATGAAGCGGGGACGATCGCAGCGGGCGATCGCGCCGTTGATCTGCTTGAAAACCTGATGATCCAACTGGCAAATGCGGTGATTCAACCGTTGTTAAATCGGTTTCCGAACTCAGAATCGATCAAACTGGGATTCTACGATCGGCGAATGTTATCGACGCGGGAGATTGAACGATTTCGGAATGACTTAGCGTGGCGCTTTCGAGTGGAGCGAACGTTTATGAATCCTAAAGCGATTTTTGAAAGTCGGTATCGGCTGTTTGTTTTGGGTGAGTCTGGCATTGAGCGAATGCTGGTTTACTCACCGAGAACTGAAGAATTAGAAACGCTTTCCGGGGTGCAATTGGCGGTGACGTTGGCGTTAGAAACGCGCGATGCCCTCTCGCCGAGACTGCGGGGCGCGATCGGGTTCCTTGGCAGCGGAGTCGTCTATGTTTTGACCGAGGTCATTGGACGGGGAATCGGACTGATTGGGCGCGGCATTCTCAAAGGAATTGGAAGATCGGTGCGCGGGTAGCAGAAACGACGATCGAGCGGCACAATGATATTAGAGACACAATGATATGAATTGAATCCATATCAGTTGAAACCCGCGAAGATCTTGAAGTTCGCGCACAAATCTGCAACATTTTCAACAAGAGCGATTAAACTAAGCTTTGCTATCTCTATTATTTTGACAAGTCATTGAAACTCTGGCGTGACGGGAGCGCAATCTATGTTTGAGATTATTGGTGCATTTTTTCTCATTGTTTTGGGTGGCATCATTGGTTCCGTTCGCGTCGTAGAGCAAGGCGACCAAGCGATCGTGCAGCGGCTCGGACAGTTTAAGCGCATTCTCAATCCGGGACTCAATATCGTGATTCCCCTGTTGGATACGGTGCTGGTTGAGACGATTCGAGAGCAGCTTTTGGACATTGAGCCACAGCGCGCTTTTACAAAGGACAATGTGCCAACGGATGTCGATGCGGTTGTGTTTTGGCAAATTCTCGATCTCAGAAAGGCTTATTATGCCGTGGAAGACCTAGAAGAGTCGCTCAAACAAATTGTGATTGCATCATTGCGAAACGAGATCGGGCAACTGACGCTGCGAGATGCGATTTCATCGGCGGGAGTCATCAATCAAGCCCTGCTGCGAGAATTAGACCAATCAACGGCTGATTGGGGTGTGAAGGTTATTCGCGTCGAGGTGCAAGAGTTCAAGATTTCGCCGGATCTGGAAAAATCGTTGGAACGAGAGAAAATGGCGGAGAGTACGAAACAAGCCGAAATCATTCGGACGGAAGGAACGGTAAAATCGATTCAAAATTTGGCGCAGGCGCTACAGGGGCAACTCAATTCGGATGAAGTTCTGCGTTATTTGGTTGCGAAGGATTATGTCACTGCCAGTATGGAACTTGGAAAGAGCGACAACTCTAAGATTGTGTTTATGGATCCTCGTGCCTTGAATGAAGCGATTACGGATCTGATGGGACATACGGGTGTGATTGAGGCACGCGATCGCGGCAACATCGGCGGAGAAGGGGAACTTTAGCGATCGCGTTATCTATGATGTGTGTCTTAGGGAGATTTCGGTCTCCCTTTTTATTGCCCTATCAATGAGTGTGTTGACGCGCTATCGTCGATCGAACCAGCGTTCTTCTGTCTGTAGCAGGGGTACTTCGATTTGAAGTACTCTACGATCGAGGATTGCACTTGATCGATGATGGCA
>DATJEM010000200.1:0-3639 GCA_035496615.1 Leptolyngbya sp. | reverse complement strand
TGACTGAGGGCAACAACCTGATCGATCGCGGATCGCCACTGCTGCCAAAGTTGGCGCTGGAGCATCATGACAACCCAAGAGTGCGGAGTTAGGCAGCCGTTCTGAAAACAAGCTTTTCCGGGAGAATCCTGGCAATCTTGTCCATCCGGCAAAATCTTCGTTCCTAATGGGCAAATTGCTTTATACACGGCAGTTTGATAAAGGCAAGGAATGTCCTTCAGCAATGGCAAGATTAAGGGTGAAAGCTGCCACATGAACATCCGAATGTGGACAACATCGGGCTGAAAGTCTTGCAGGACGCGCCGCAGGTTCCAATAAGCCGATAGATTCGCAGTTTGAGATAAAGGTTGTAAAGCCGTTGTTGTGCCAAAACAACAATCATCTGCAAGCAAAGGACTTTCAACGAGCATTGCAGTGCTAGAAAATAAGCGAACTTGATGCCCTCGATCGCGCAATCCCTGTCGCAACGAGAGCATTTGCAATTCGGCTCCTCCGGTTGCTGCACCGTAGTCATGCACTAGCAGAATTTTCATTGAGCAGATCTCACGCTTTCTAGTGATTGAATGGTATTCAGGGAAGTGGAGATGAATTCCTGGCAAGGGGTCGCTTGGCGTAGCGAGGTTAGACGAGCCTGATTTGAGCAGCAAGCTTTGACCAACCAGGCTTTGACCAACCAAGCGGCTAAGACAGTTGAAGCAACCGTGAGCGCAATCATGATTTTGAGATGGGCATGATATCAATCTTAAATTTTGCCAAACATCTATGCCCTAACTCGCGCCTAGAGCAGCATCCTGAAATCAATTTTGTTCAGGTTCAAGTAGTTTTTTGCTTGTCGATTTGATCGAAGCAACCCTGGTGCTAGTTCTTAACGCAGGATGATAACTCACAACTACATAAAGCTGCAAATCTTTATCTACCTACTGCTATTTACCTACCATGGGTGTGCAACTATGGGTGTGCAACTATCGGTGTGCGACAGGCTTCTGACTCGGATCAATCGGATGTTCGCCCTGTCAACGATTCATTATTGAGCACTACCCTACATTCATTTTGTTCTCTCAAAGTGGATATCCACTAGAGCGCTTCTAGGTACTGATCATCTAGCAAGAAAGCTCCCTGAGCAAACCGAACGCCCCAATATCCTCCTGGTCGGCGATCGAGTACCGTTCCTTCTGCCCCAATCTGCAAAATGTCCGCTGGGCGCAAGACTGGCATCGAATCAGCCGTTTTGAGATAGGGCGGTAGGGAGATCAGCCGAACTTTATCTCCGATCGTAAATTCTTTCATCATATGCCACTGCGACTCTGATCTTCACTCTACCGCTTTCGCTGTCAATCCAACGATTTTACATTTGAAGGTATGATCAAACTCAGTCCATCTCTGTTGACCTTATGCCGCCGCTACCAGACTATCGACCGAAACAACTCTCACTCGGTCCGCTAGAAGCTGAAATCCTCCGGATCGTTTGGGAACTTGAAACCGTCACCGTAAAAGACGTTCATGATCGCATTCTCACTGACCCCGATCGCGAGCTTGCTTACACCTCTGTCACTACTGTACTCAATCGACTTGTGAAAAAAGGCTGGTTGGCGTGTAACAAGCAAAATCGATCGTTTACCTGGTCTGCGATCGTGTCGCAGTCTGAAGCGAAGGCAATTCGAGCCATGGAGCAGCTTAACCAGTTTCTTGCGGTAACCAATCCAGATATGGTTGCCGCGTTCGCAGACAGTCTGGATCAAGCCAGTTGCGATCAGCTTGATGCGATCGCCCAGCGGCTTAAAGCTGTTCGCCAAGCACGGGAGAAATAATCATGCACCTAACCTTACTATTCGTTTCGATCAGTGCCGCGATCGGGCTGCGGTTGATGTGGCAAGGCGAACTCTCAGATTGGCATACTCGTTGGCAGAGCGCTCTGGGCGCGTTTCTCTTTTCGCCGCTGCTGCTGATTACCAGTGCGATCGCCATCCTCTGTATGGGACCGCGTGGGCAAATGGTGCGCTGGTGGGAAGGTTGGGGCAGCTATGGAGTTGCGATCGGGTTTCTCAGTATCGGAGTCTTTCTAGTCGCTCGGTCGGCAAGGCAAGCGCAGCGATCGCTACAAAAAATTCAGCAGATGCCCAAAGAAACAGTGCTGACCGCCCCAGCGCGATTCCTTCAGCACTCGACCCCGTTCATTGCTCAGATCGGGTTTTGGAATCCGGAGCTAGTGATCAGCGAAGGACTCTTAAACACGCTGGATGAAGCTCATTTGCAGGTGGCACTCACGCATGAGCAGGCTCACCGCCACTATCGCGATACGTTCTGGTTCTTCTGGTTGGGGGGATTGCGATCGCTGACAGCCTGGTTGCCCCAGACCGAAGCGCTGTGGCAAGAATTGATCTTACTGAGAGAACTTCGCGCCGATCGGTGGGCAGCGCAGAAAACCGATGGATTGTTATTGGCAGAAGCATTGTTGTCGATCGTCTCTGCTTCGCAGGTTCAGTCCGAACCCTGGATGGCGGCGCTCAATGATGCGATTCCTCAAACTCGATTAAACGAGCGGATCGATGCTTTGTTGGACGAATCGGCACCGAGCGCAGAACGAAATTACGCCGTTTGGCTTTGGTTATCGATCGTGCTGCTGCCGCTCTTCATGGTTCCGTTTCATTTCTAATCTTCGGACTCTACGGTAAACTTTAGTTAAGTTTTATTTCAGAGTTCTATGTCCCGTCGAATTTTTTTGCAGCGTTGGATTGTGAGTGCGTTTGCGATCGTTCTTAGTTTCAACCTTGCGCTGCCCGCCCTGGCGCTCGGTGGCATCCTTCCCCCCGTAAATCAACCTGCGCCCGAATTCAATCTGCCGAGCAACGAAGGAGAAAAGACAGTTTCGCTCTCAGACTATCGCGGTCAGTGGGTCGTCGCTTATTTCTACCCTGCCGACTTTACGCCGGGATGCACGCTTGAAGCGCGGAAGTTTCAGGAAGACCTGCCAAAATACCTCGATCGCAACACTCAAGTACTTGGAATTAGCGCCGATGATGTCAATTCTCACGCCGATTTCTGCGACTCTGAAGGCTTGAAGTTCCCTTTGCTTGCAGATGCGAAGGGTCAGATCAGCAAGGCTTACGGCTCTTGGCTAGGCATTCGATCGGCACGTCACACCTTTATCATCGATCCGCAAGGCGTTCTCCGGGCAACCTTCACTGGAGTTAGCCCGATCGTCCATAGTCGCGAAGTCCTTGCAAAGCTAGATGAACTGCAAAAAGCGGGGTAGAGGGGCAGCGATTCAGGCGGCTAGGGCGTGGCTAGAAATATCCATGCTCCGCCAGAAATTCTGCTGAGATGCGATCGGGCACTTCCACATCAGATTTGCCTCCCCGCAGAAATCTTTCCACATATTTCCCTAAAATATCGCCCTCAAGATTCACCCAATCCCCCGGCTTCAGTTCCGACAAATTCGTTTCAGCGTAGGTGTGAGGAATCACTGCCACCGTGAACCACGAACCGTCAGATGCACAAGTCGCGATCGTTAAGCTAATTCCATTCACCGAAATACTTCCTTTCGGGAGGATGTACCGCGCCACCGATTCGCTTGCTGTCTGAAACAAAATTTCCCAGGAAGTCGCAGTCTGAGTTGCAGATTCAAACGTGCCAATGCCA
>DATJEM010000199.1:0-9103 GCA_035496615.1 Leptolyngbya sp. | reverse complement strand
TTCCGTAGGGCGATCGCGCTTCCCAGTCAATTCTGGGCAGCTTGTAGTGTGTTGCAGCTTATCTCTGTCATCGCATCTCCAAATCTCAATAAAACCGCGTTTAGTGCTTTGATTAAGTTATCGTTTGATCACGTTGAAGGTGATGCACCCTAGTTTGGCAGGTTTAACTCAACCTCTGAGCGAGGAGAAGTCAGCGGTAGTGAGCAGTCTCTCGAACCTTCGATGAGGTAATGCGTAAGTCTGTACGCTAATTCCGTAATTCTGCTGAGGTGGTCAAAAAGCGTCAAGACAGTTCCCGGATTATCGATCAAAACAGCACGATCGAGAACCTTAAAGCGATGAATGATTCAAATTACTGAAGCCTGACATCACCGCGCCTAATCGAGCCTCGGTTGCTAGTCTTAATACTCTGTTACATAATGGATGGAGGAACATTCAAAAAGTGCTTATGTTTGGCGGATTTACTGGTTTCAAGCCCCCCTCCAATAAGACAGATTTTGGTGAGCAGATGTTGAATTCTGTGTTAAGCCAATCGATTCGCCATTTGTTTTCCGAATGCGAATCTGTTGATGTTGCACTGAAATGTTTTCCATCCAGCAAATTATTACAAGGCAGTATTGATAGCTTCAAAATGAGCGGGCGGGGGCTTTTGATTCGCCGCGAATTTTGGGTCGAAGAAATGTGGTTTGAAACGGATGCTGTGTCGATCGATTTTGGCTCCGTTTTGTCTGGAAAAATTCGTCTAAAGCAAGCAGCACAAGCCGTTGCAAAAGTCATCCTCACTGAAGCGGGAATCAATCAAGCCTTTCAATCCGCACTGGTAAAGCCCCGGATGGAAAATGTTACCGAATCGCGTCTCATGGATCTTTCAGGGGGTGAACCGGTCACTTTTTCGGATGTTGAATTAAAGCTTCTTCCAGAAAATCAGATCCAGATTTCTGCAAAAGCGAGTTTACCGAATGGGCTAATTCCGATCGGCTTAACGGCAACGATCGCGATCGAACGTCGCCGCCGCATTCTATTTCAAAATCCGCAGTTTGTTGCGGCAGGAATTCCCCAAGATCAGCAAGGGATCTCAGAACTTTTGAGCACGACGTTTGCCGAAATTTTGAACAATATGGTGGATCTCGATCGCTTTAATCTTGATGGTGTTACCATGCGCCTCAATCGGCTTGAAACTGAGGGCGATCAGCTGATTTTTAGCGGATATGCCGAAGTCACGCACTTTCCGAAACAGGGTTAGCCTTCTAAATTAGAGCCTTGATTTGCTGTTTTCGGGTCAGATCCTCAATGATTTTGGGCTTACCTTTCTCAAACTCAGTTTTAAGTAAGCTTTTACTAGTAGAAGCCTGACCCGCCGATATCCAGTTCTGGCTTGCCATTAACCAGTCGCGAAGCTGCGATCGCTGAAGCGCTGTCGTCTGTAAAGGCATGACGTAAGCGCAATGGTGGGGATCTTCGATCGCAAAAAACAAAATGTGATAATTCTCTTTTTCAATCAGCAATCGCGTTAGTTTCTGACCCTGCTCAGTTTTAAGATCCAAGAAGCATTTTAACCAGCGCGGATTGCCGTCTTTGTGTTGGAGTTGGTTGTACAGCGCTGTCACCCAAAGTAAGACTGGATGCGGCGATTGGATGCACATAAACGTTTTGAAAAACCGATTGTATAGCTTGCCAATTTGAATGTTTTCGATTTCTTGCTGCGGCAACATCACCCAAATCGTTGCTGATGTTTCCCGCTTGCTTTCGAGAACGTGCGGAAACACAATTTGAGCGATCGGTTTATCTTTGGGCCAAGTGGTCAACTGGCAAGCTTCATCGGGGGAAAGATCTGCCTTACACGGTGGGGCGGCAACAGGTCGCCGCAATAACGCTTCACCAATCCGATGGCTGATCTGGCGAGTGGCATCGTATCGCTGCTCTAAAGGTTCCAGCGTCTTGAGAATATCATCAACGGTTTGGGGGCGATCTTGGGGTAGTTTTGCCAAGCAACTCATTATCAGTGTTTCCAATACCTTCGGCACTTTGGCGGGAGGATTGACTTGATTAAAGTTCAGGGGCGGGACAAAATGATGCGTTTTATACCAACCGCCGAATGAGTGCGTGTCGGCTTGCAGCGGCATTTTTCCGGTGAGCATCTCAAAAAACATCACGCCCAAGCTGTAAATGTCCGATCGCGAATCGAGTTCGCGCCCTTCCATTTGCTCGGGTGACGAATATGCCAACGTTCCCATATAAGAAGTCGTTTGGCTGGCATCGGCTTGCATCAATTTGGAAATGCCGAAATCCAGAATTTTCACCAACTCACCGAAGCCAGAATCTTGAATCACCAGCAGATTGCTTGGCTTAATATCGCGATGAATGATCGGATAAAGGCAACCCTCGATCGTGATTCCATGATGCGCGCACTGAATCCCGGCGCAAATCTGTCGAGCGAGATTGAGAAATCGAGGCAGTGGTAAATTTTGAGCGCTGATAATTTCGCTGAAACTGTTGCCCTCCAGATATTCCATCACGTAGTAAGGTACTTCTTGATCGTCCACGCCGTAATCCATGACGCGGACAATGTGCATACTTTTGGTGCTGAGGAGGGCACAAGTCCGGGCTTCACTGCGAAAGCGATCGCGCATCTTGCGGGTGAGCAGCATTTGGGAGAGAAACTTCACCGCAACGATCACGCCGCCGAGTAAGACATCTTCCGCTCGATAGACTTGTCCCATTGCGCCACGTCCGACCAACTCCATCAGTTGATAGCGATTCGAGAGTAGTTGTCCAATTCTGGGGTCACTCATGCGGCGGAAAAGTCAAGAAACCAGTATTTTCAGTATGGACACTTGCGGGTTTGAAATAACTTGATGAAGCTGCGACTTTATACGTAGGTGAATTTATTCTGCCTGTCGCTCTAGGTTTACTTCCATGAGACTGGTGAGATAGTGCCCAGATAGGATGGTGCTAGAAAGATGATAGCGATCGTCGCTCAATCGATACACCATTTCAAAGCCGCTGCGCCGCTGTCGATCGCCCAACACCCAATGACGTTGAACGAGAGATTCTGGCGCAACCCACCCTTCGCCCTCGATTCGTCCTAACAAACTGTGCTGCAAGACAAAGGTATATCGTCGATCGCCGCTGTCGAGTCGTCCTTTGAGTTGTTGGGTCATCTCTTCACGATCGTCGTTCGGAAAGGTCAGCTTGGTAATCATGGTGAACCAGTCGTCACGATTCCAAGCAACGAGAATCTTACCTTTGACCACGATCGGCAGTCCGTCGCGCTCTAGCCAATTTCCCTGAAGCGTCCAACGCCCTGGCTCCATTAAAAATGTGTGGTTCACGGCATCTCTCGGCTTGATAGCTCGGCTCAATGGCTCCCCATGCTACCATGCAAGCCTTTTAGTCTACGTGGTGAATTTCCCCTAAAAGTACGGATTTCGGTGCGCCTGTCACCTCCGGGAGATTACCGGGAATTTCGTGATATCGCCAGTAGGCTAAGACCGCAAACGCGATCGCTTCTTTGAAGTCTGCATTCAGCCCTGCTGCATCTGTGGTGGTAATGATGCTGTCAGGCAGCAAGAATTGCAGCCGCTGTTGTAGATAAGAATTCCGACTGCCGCCGCCGCAAACAAGCACACGATCGGGCAGTTGCGGTAGGAATTTTCGATAGCTATCGGCGATCGAAGCTGCGGTAAATTCGGTTAAAGTTGCCAAAATGTCGGCTTGACTCAAATCGGCAGCATCCGCTAAGCAGGCATTGAGATAGTCTTGTCCAAATTGTTCACGTCCGGTGGATTTGGGTGGCGGTTGCTGAAAGAAATCTTGCTGTAGCCAACGATCAACGAGGATTTGATTGGGGGTTCCACTCGCCGCCCATTCTCCGTTGCGATCGTAAGCTTGATCTGAGAATCGCTGCACTGCTAAATCGATTAGCATATTTCCCGCACCTGTATCCCAACCTCGAATCGGGATGCCTGCTTTGACAGGGGGTAAATAAGTAACGTTGCCAATTCCACCGATGTTTTGCACACAGCGATGTTCGATCGGATGTCTGAGTAATGCGGCATCGATCGGAGGAACCAGCGGTGCGCCCTGTCCGCCGATCGCAATATCTGCGGCGCGAAAGTTGCTAATGGTGGCGATCTTGGTTTGATGGGCGATCGCGGCTCCTCGTCCAAGTTGGAGACTGTAGCCTAAGCGATCGGACGGGGGACGATGAAAAACGGTCTGACCATGTGAGCCGATTAGAACCGCCGGAATTTGATCGGTTTGAATTTGCATCGCAGCATGAGCGAATTGAGCCGCGATCGCGTCATCTAGTTCGGCAAGTTCGGCAATTGATAAAGCGGCTCCTCCACAGACAGAGAGAATACGATCGCGTAAATCGGCTGGATAAGCGTAAGTTTCACCTGCGATCAAAATCGCTTGTAGGTGATCTGTAAAACCAGAGATCTCAACCAAAGCCGCATCAATGCCATCTACAGAAGTTCCGCTCATGAGACCGATGACGCGCATGGAATTTGAAGCTTGAAGGGTTAGCCCTTATTGTGCGATCGGATTTGTAAAATAGCAATGGTTAAGGATGAGCAAAAAAGCGTTGTAGCTGTTGTAATGCTAAATGCGTTGAGTCGTAATTATACTTTTGATCTCGATCGAGCACGGTATGAATCGGAATCACTTCCATTACACAGTTTGTATACGCGATCGCTTCAAATTGATGCACCTTTTCTAAGCTCCATTGTTCTGCAATGGGATTGAATTCTGAGATTAACCGCGATCGTAACAATCCCGGTAAGATGCCTGCACTTAAAGGCGGTGTCCACCAGCGATCGTCTTTCCAGCCCCAGAGCGTTCCTGTACTCGATTCCAACCAGTTGCCAGTGTGATCGGTGAGAATCGCTTCTTGGGCATTCGATCGCTGGGCGGACTGAAGCGCCAGCCAGGGGGCGAGATAATTTCCGGTTTTGTGTTGTGGCAGCGATCGAGCCAGTTCTGCATCTGCAACCCAAGCGGTAATGCCTTGCTGTTGTCGCTGGGCTAAGTCAGGCGGAAGAAACCGACCGGTAATCCATTCGCGCCCGTCTGGAAAAATGACAATTCTGAGAACTGGATAGTTCGCCATCCGCTCTGCACCGACCCGAATCCGTTGCCAGTCGGGATTCTGCCAGTGAAAGGCTTTGATGGTTGTGCTTAATCGATCGCAGTGTTGATTCCACTGGGTTAAGGGGTGATCTAACGATCGATACACTCGAAGGGTTGTAAACGTCGTTGCGCCATAAATTAAGCCTGGATCATCGATCGGAAGCTGAATTTGATCGGATGCGATCGCGTTGCCGTTGTACCAATGTTTGATTGCAATCATCCTAAAACGTTAAACTTTAGCGCAATCCAGCGGATCGTTGGCAAATCGTTACGCTAGAGTAAATGAACCGACCATTCTCAGATTTCTCTCGTATTGATGCAAGAAGTCTTAATACAGAGTAATATAAGTTAACAAATAAGATCTGAGATTCCAACTAATTCCTATTTTCAGGAGGATACACCCCGGTGAATAAGCGGTGGAGAAATGCAGGACTATACGCGCTTTTAGCGATCGTCGTGATTGCTTTAGCAACAGCGGTCTTTGATAAGCAACCCCAAACTCGCGAAACCTGGCGCTATAGTCAGTTTATTCAAGAAGTTGAAAAGAATAACGTCAATAAGGTGAGCCTGAGTTCCGATCGGACTCGTGCTTTGATTCAAGCTCAAGACGGCAATCGTGTTTTGGTGAACCTGCCAAGCGATCCTGAACTCATCAGCATTCTGACCCGCAACAACGTCGATATCTCTGTCCTGCCTGCAAGCGACGGCAACGATTTTTGGCTCCGCGCTGTCAGTAGCCTTTTCTTCCCGGTCTTGCTGCTGGTAGGTCTATTCTTCCTGCTGCGTCGCGCCCAAAGCGGTCCGGGCAACCAAGCGATGAACTTCGGTAAATCGAAAGCCAGAGTTCAGATGGAGCCACAAACCCAGGTCACCTTTAACGATGTGGCAGGGATTGACCAGGCAAAGCTCGAACTGAATGAAGTGGTGGACTTCTTGAAAAACGCCGATCGTTTCACCGCAATTGGCGCAAAAATTCCTAAGGGCGTTCTGCTCGTTGGCCCTCCAGGAACGGGTAAAACCCTGTTGGCAAAGGCGGTTGCAGGAGAAGCAGGCGTTCCGTTCTTCTCGATCTCTGGTTCTGAATTCGTCGAAATGTTCGTCGGAGTCGGGGCATCTCGTGTTCGTGACTTGTTTGAGCAAGCAAAGACCAACGCACCCTGTATCGTCTTTATCGATGAAATTGATGCGGTCGGTCGTCAGCGGGGCGCGGGTCTTGGCGGCGGAAACGATGAACGTGAGCAAACTTTGAACCAACTCCTCACCGAGATGGACGGGTTTGAAGGCAATACCGGAATCATCATCATTGCGGCAACGAACCGCCCTGATGTGCTAGATGCGGCGCTGCTCCGTCCGGGTCGCTTCGATCGTCAAGTGGTGGTCGATCGTCCTGATTACGCAGGTCGGTTGGAAGTTCTCAACGTTCACGCCCGCGGTAAAACACTATCGAAAGACGTTGACCTCGAAAAAATTGCTCGTCGGACTCCTGGATTTACCGGGGCTGACTTGTCCAACTTGCTGAACGAAGCCGCGATTCTTGCCGCTCGTCGCAATTTGACCGAAGTGGCGATGGATGAGATCAACGATGCGATCGATCGCGTCCTGGCTGGACCTGAAAAGAAAGATCGCGTGATGAGCGAAAAGCGCAAAGTGCTGGTGGCATATCACGAAGCGGGTCATGCACTTGTCGGTGCGCTGATGCCTGACTACGATCCGGTACAGAAAATCAGCATTATTCCGCGCGGTCGTGCGGGTGGTTTGACTTGGTTCACACCGAGCGAAGACCGGATGGATTCGGGCTTGTATTCTCGCTCCTATCTACAAAACCAAATGGCAGTCGCATTAGGCGGTCGTCTGGCTGAAGAACTCGTTTTTGGTGAAGAAGAAGTAACCACAGGCGCATCGAATGACCTTCAGCAAGTGGCACGAGTCGCAAAGCAGATGGTGACACGATTTGGGATGAGCGATCGCTTAGGTCCGGTAGCACTCGGTCGTCAGCAAGGCAATATGTTCCTCGGTCGGGACATCGCCGCAGAGCGGGACTTCTCAGAAGAAACCGCAGCCGCGATCGATGATGAGGTTCGCAACCTGGTTGAGCAAGCGTATCGTCGAGCAAAAGCGGTGCTGGTGCAAAATCGCCCGGTTCTGGATAAATTGGCAGATATGCTAGTTGAGAAAGAAACGGTGGATTCAGATGAACTGCAAGAGCTTTTGGGCAGTAATGATGTGAAGATTGCTGCGATCGCTTAGTTTCTAAATCCTTAAACTTTAGGAGATGTTCCACCGGGGCATCTCTTTTTTTTGCGCTTTTTTCTACTCGGTAACGGTTGAGAGACTACACTTTGAATCAGCGTTGTTAAATTGCTCTAAATTCGGTGCTTATGAACTCTGCCTCACAGCCCCTGAAATATCCATTTAGCGCGATCGCTGATCAGAAAGATACTTACCACGGGTTAGAAGTTGCAGACCCATATCGATGGCTGGAAGATCCAGATTTAGAAGCCACTCGCGCCTGGATTGAGGCACAAAATCAACTGACTTTTGGCTACTTGCAACAGATTCCAGCGCGTGAATCAATCAAACAGCGCTTAACACAGCTTTGGGACTATGAGAAATATAGCGTCCCGTTTCAGCGAGGAGAGCGCTATTTCTACTTCAAGAATGACGGATTGCAAAATCAAAACGTACTCTATACCTTAGAAGCGTTGGAAGATACGCCGCGAGAATTGCTTGACCCCAACAAGCTCTCGCAAGACGGCACGATCGCGCTTTCTGGTCTTGCCATCAGTGATGATGGCAAGTGGATGGCGTATGGACTTTCGACCGCTGGATCAGATTGGCAAGACTGGTTTGTGCGCGATGTTGAGACGGGGAAGGACAACTGCGATCGGCTCAAGTGGGTAAAATTTTCTGGCGCATCCTGGACAACCGATCATCAAGGATTTTTCTACTCTCGCTATCCAGCACCGAACGAAACCGCCCAGTTTGAAGACATTAATTACTTTCAAAAGCTCTACTATCACCGCGTTGGAACGGATCAATCTGAGGATGTCTTAGTTTTTGAACTGCCTGAGCAGCAAGAAGCTTTGATTGGCGGTAGAGTCACGGAAGATGGCAGTTACTTGGTCATCTCCATCCGCTTTGGTTCAGCGTCCAAGAATCTAATCTTCTATAAAGATCTGACGGTTCCTGAGGCTCCAGTTGTTGCACTAATTGACGTTTTGGAAGCTGAATATAGCCTGATCGACAGTGAAGGCAGTTTGTTTTGGTTTGAGACAAATTTGAATGCACCACAGGGGCGAGTCATTGCGATCGACCTGCAAAACCCCGATCGCGCTCAATGGCGAGAAGTCATTTCAGAAGTTTCTGAAACCCTTCAGAGCGTCAGTCTTTTTGGGAATCAATTCATTGCGTCGTATCTGAAAGATGCTTATAGCCAAATCAAGATTCTGAGTCTGCAAGGTGAACTGATTCGAGAAGTAGAACTGCCCGGAATTGGTTCAGTTGGCGGCTTTGGTGGAAAACGAAACAACACTGAAACATTCTACAGCTACACAAGCTTTACAACGCCAACGACTATTTATCGCTACAGCTTAGAAACTGGAGAAAGCGCCCTATTTCGACAGCCGCAAGTTGATTTCAATCCTGACAACTACGAAGTTAAACAAGTTTTCTATCGCAGTCAAGATGGGACTCAGGTTCCGATGTTCGTTATTCACAAAAAGGGCTTAGAACTTGACGGAACTCATCTAACTCGTTTGTATGGCTATGGTGGTTTTAACGTTTCGCTGACACCCAGCTTTTCAGTGGCAAATTTAGTCTGGATGGAGCGCGGTGGCGTGTGTGCAATCCCAAATCTGCGGGGCGGCGGTGAATATGGGGAAGCGTGGCATCAGGCAGGAACAAAGCTCAACAAACAAAACGTATTTGATGATTTCATTGCCGCAGCCGAATGGCTGATCGCGAACAAGTA
>DATJEM010000198.1:0-3485 GCA_035496615.1 Leptolyngbya sp. | reverse complement strand
TGTTTGAGCGGTTTTATCAGGGGCAAGGCGATCGGCAAGCCAAAGGGACGGGATTGGGGCTTTACTTGGCGCGGCAGATTGTTGAAGCTCATCACGGTATAATTTGGGCAGAAAATCGCCATCCCTCCGGAGCTTTATTTGGCTTCAAGCTGCCTGTTGCCCATCTTATGCACTCTATCGACCATGCCGTTACGAACGCTGCTGATTGAAGATGATGAACTTTTTCGCTTAGGGTTGCAGGTGAGATTACAGCAAGAACCCGATCTGGAAATTGTGGCAGAAGCGGGAGATGGTGAAACCGCGATCGAACTTGCGGGTCAATATCCGCTTGATATCGTTCTCTTAGATGTGGGACTTCCCGGAATTGGCGGCATCGAAGCCTGTCAGCAAATCAAACAGCGCCATCCTCATCTCCCGATTTTGGCTTTGACTTCTCGATTTGAGACTGCGCTGATTGCCCGTCTGATTAAAGCAGGCGCACAGGGCTACTGTCTCAAAGGGGTAGCTGCGGAAACCTTGATCCTGGCAATGCGATCGGTGGCGGCAGGTGCGTCTTGGTGGGATGCGACCGCAACGCAAACAATTCGGACGGTGTTTGCACCCACCTCTATTCCAGAAGGTTCTACCGCCTCTGCTGAAATTGCAACCGCTTTAACGCATCGAGAACAAGAAATTCTAGCGCTCATCGCGATCGGGAAAAGTAATCCAGAGATCGCTAAAGCCTTATACATTACTCCAGGAACGGTCAAAGTTCATGTGCATTCTGTACTGCATAAACTGGGAGTCCGCGATCGAACTCAAGCCGTCATTGTGGCGCTGAAAAACCAGCTCATTCCTGATGCAAGCGATACTTTTTCTAGTTAGCTAAAGGGCGCGATCGTGCCTGAATTACCTGTAAACTTCCACCTGCATAAAGCTGAGAATGTTGGATCTCAAAACCAATTTCTTCTAGCAGTTCTTCAAGATTTAGCTTCACTAATTGCCAAGCAGTTTCGGTCTCAAATAGCCAGAAAAAGATTGCAAGTCCGGGAATGAAAATTGGATTCGTCGGCGAATGAAAATCAACCATCGTAAATACGCCGCCCGGTTTTAGAACGCGATAAACTTCTTGCAAAATTTGGCGCAATTGTGGCAGTTTCATTTCGTGCATGGCTGCGCTGGTATGAACCAGATCAAAAGCGCGATCGGGGAAAGGATTCTTCTCTGCAAATGCCTCGACGTATTCGGCTTCAGGAGCATTTTGTTTTGCTCTCTGAATTGAGCGCGGTGACGCATCCAATCCGGTGACATGGCGCGATCGCTGCACTAGAAATTGCGTGGTCTGCCCACTGCCACAGCACAGATCAAGGACTTTTGTTTCTGGCTCGATCGTCAATCCTGCGAATGCCAATTGCCGAAATCGCGCTTCTCCGCCCACGCTCAACGCCGCTACTCGCGAAATTCCGTCATACAACCACTGATACTGATAACTCCAATCTCTTAAAATTGTTGCCATTTATCCCTCTTTCATTCTTCTCATTGCCGCATCTACCGCTTGTTGCTGATCGCGCTGGGTAATCCATTGATGATAGGTGCGCGTGTGTACTGTGACCGAATGCCCCATCATTTTTGCCGCCACCGTGTCTGATAGCCCAAAATGAATCGTTCTAATTGCCCAGGCATGGCGCAGATCGTAAGGCGAAAAAGGCAGTTCATAGCGTCGAAATTGTGCCGTTACTCGTTGTCCTACCTGTCGAAGCGTCGTTTTATTTAAGTCAGTTTCAACCTGCGGTAATTGAATTTCTTTTAAGTTAAACGTCTCGATCCAATCGGGATAAAATGCCCAAACTTGATGGCTCCCGGTTTTGGTGGTTGGTAAAACCTCGATCGACGTTTCTCCGCGTTTCAATCCATTCAAGTTACAGAAAAAAACCTCGTGGTTTCTCAATCCAAAGGTTGCCATCATGCCGTAAATAAACCGCCAATTCGAGTTGGGGATCTGCTCCCATGCCGCTAAAATTTCGTCGTCTGAAGGCAGGTGACGCGCTTGAGTTTGACTCGCTCCATATCCACCCGAAAGCGGTTTTAAGTCTTTGGGTAATGCAAGATTGAGAAACTCAGCAAAAGCGCTGAATGTAGTACAGCAAAGCTGCCGACTGCGCGAATTGATGGCAGTAGAGTCGATCGCTTTATAAATCACCTCAGTTAGGGTGAGAGTTGGGGCATCGGCAGCGATCTGACTTAGCTTCCGCAAATACGGCGCATAGGCGGCTGACCAAGTGGCTCTCGTCGCAGCCGGATTGATCGATCGATGCGGTTGAGCAAAAAAGTATTGCTCGAAGGCTGCAATCTGCTCGCTTAAGCCCTGCTGACTTAGCCGTTTCCCATCCCGAAACGTCAAATAGTCTTGCCAATCGAATTGATTCTGAATCAACTGTGCAGCAACAATTTTTGCCTCTTGCTCAATTTGCTTCAGTCCGGCGGGAGTGGCTGGAATTCCTAAACTTAGACGCTGTTGATACGGACGAAGGCGAGAACTATCCGGACGCGGCGGCAGCGTGCCTCGAAGCGCCAATTTGATGCCCCGCTTTTCGATTTGTAATCCTAGCTGTGCGGCTTTGAGACGCTGATTGGTCTGAAGAATGCGCGCATCTAAATCTGCCATGTTTTAAGAGAGTACGATCGCGGTAAGGCTGCTATTTTAGCAATGTGCCCTTGCACAGTGAATCGTTGAAGGTCACGATCGCCGTTTTAGCCGCTGAGGGATGATGAGCAAAATGAGTTTTAATCTCTTGAGCATAGTGATTTTCACTGTTCTTGGCAACCTGACCGGATCGCGAGCAAAAACCGAAAAAAACCTTTCTGTAGAGAGATTGAAAACGCGATCGAGACTTACAATACTAAGATAGTGCGAGCAACGGCTCGAAATCTTACTATCTTCTTGATTGACTATGACGACTACTCTACCCACCCGTGGACAATTAGAGCGTACCCTTTCTCAGCAGGTGCAAGCTTTCTATCGATCGCACCTCGGACACCAACCGAGCCGGGTGCAGTGCCATATCGCGGATGGAAAAGTGATCATTGTTTTGGAAGATGCGATCACGAAGCCCGAACAACTCTTGATGGAGAGTGGTCAAGAAGAATTAGCCGAAAAGGTTCACAACGACCTAGATAAAGCGCTACATCCTCAGCTCAGTGCTTTGATCGAAGAAATCGTTGGCGTAAAAGTGATTGATATCTTGAGTGATGCTACGTTTGATACAGGGCGCAGCGGCACGATCGTGGTGCTAGAAGAAGCGCCGCATCTGCGAGAAGCCCAAGCTCGCCGCATTAAAGAAGAGACTGCTGAGGTAAGTGGCGATTAAGCATCGCTTCAAGATCGCTCAAGTCATACGGCTTGCTGAGATACTCGTTGCAGCCAGAGTCGAGGATACGATCGCGATCAACCGTTCTCGCCAAGGCAGTCAAAGCAATAATGGGAATTTCCGCGGTCGCCGGAGACT
>DATJEM010000197.1:0-4472 GCA_035496615.1 Leptolyngbya sp. | reverse complement strand
TTCGTACTACAACTGTTTCATATAAAGCTGTTCATCAGATCACCAAAGATCACGAATGGGGGATCAAGATTGTTTTCATCGGTTCGATTCACCGGATTTTCTGATACAACTATCTTTGAATCTGGCGTTTATTTAATTCATTAAAGGTTTTCACCTGCGGGTTTAGCGATGCGATTTTCTACACTGACGGTTTGCGCGATCGGATTAATTTCCACTTCAGCTTTGACCCAAGAAGCGACAGCAACTTCTGTCGAGAATGTCGATGGGGTTTCAACTGAAGCGGCAACTTCAGCGCTCATCAAACCGCCTCGCCCGCTGCCAAAGATTGGAGTCGAAGCTGTTCGCCAGATTCCTGAACCTTCTCACTCGATCACTCAATCTGCCCCGATCGCTCAAGCTCGTCCCGCCCAAACGCCTCCAATTTCGCCTGATCTGGTTCTCACCGCTACCGATGTCCAAATCGTAGGCGCATCTCCCGAACTCCAGCAGTTGGTTCGCGATCGAATTCGGACGCAGCCGGGTGGCAACGTTAGCACTCCGCAACTGCAAAGCGATATCGCGACGATCTTAGAAACAGGATTATTCAGCACCGCTAACTTTACCGCGAGTCCGAATGCCAACGGATTAAGTGTCACCTTTCGAGTTCAGCCTGCAACCGTGCGATCGATCAACTTGGTGAACGCTCAAGCCCTGACTCCCGCGATCGTCAATCCATTTTTCCAATCCCAACTAGGCGCACCCGTCAGCCCAACCGCGATCAATGAAAGCATTCGCCAAATCAATGCGTGGTATCGCCAAAACGGATTTAGTTTAGCGCGAGTTGTTGGAGTTGTTCCCAATCGGGATGGTGTGTTGACGGTCGAAGTCGCAGAAGGCACGATCGGGAATATTCAAATTCGCTTTACCGACGAGCAGGGCAAACCTACCGACCCACAAGGCAAACCGATTCAGGGTCGCACTCGCGAAAGCTTCTTGCAAAAGCAAATTCAACTCAAACCCGGTCAAATCTTCCAAGAAACTGCTGCCCGCGAGGATCTCCAGCGCATTCTGCAAACGGGGCTTTTTACAAATGGGCGGATCTCCCTCGAAGGCGATGCCCGTCGCACGACCGTGGTTTATAACCTCACCGAAGCTCGCAGTCGTGCCTTAAATGTCAGCGGCGGCATCAACGATGATTTGGGTGTGTTTGGTAACTTCAATTACAGCGACACCAACTTCAACGGAGTTGGACAGCAGCTTGGCGGCAATATTTCAATCGGAACGCGAGATATGCAGTTTGATGGGCGCTTTGTCAGCCCGTATCGCGCCTCGGAACCCGACAAACTCGGCTATAGCGTCAGTGGTTTTCGACGGCGCGGCATCTCACGGGTATTTGACGACGATCAGAGCAAATTAGCCAATGGCGATCGCGTTCGAGAAGGGCGCTTTGGCGGAGCCGTTGCTGTCAATCGCCCGATCGGGGATGGATGGGACGGCACTTTGGGATTGAACTATACGCGAGTGAGTTTACGGGATGGTTCTGGAAATGTAGCAAGACGCGATCGCAACGGCGCACCGCTGTCCTTTAGCGGCACCGGAATCGATGATCTGACAACGCTGAACTTCACCGCGATTCGCGATCAGCGCAACAGTGCCATTGATCCCACCAACGGTTCACTGTTGACGTTAAGCACTGAGCAATCGATCCCGATCGGGCGCGGTAGCATCTTCTCCAATCGCCTGCAAGCGAACTATTCGCAATACGTTCCGGTGAATTTCTTCAACCTAGAAAAAACGCAGAAGCAACCGGAAGTGCTTGCCTTTAACGTTCAAGCGGGAACGACGATCGGAGATTTGCCACCTTACAACGCTTACACGCTCGGAGGCGCAAACTCAGTCCGAGGATACGATATCTCAGGCGTTGCAGTCGGACGGAGTTACATTCTGGCTTCCGCAGAATACCGTTTTCCGATCTACAGCATTATCGGCGGCGCGGTGTTTGCCGATTTTGGCTCAGATTTGGGTTCATCCAATGCGGTTTTAGGCGCGCCGGGTCAAGTCAGAGGTTTACCCGGCACAGGATTCGGATTCGGGTTAGGCATTCGGGTCAAGTCTCCGTTTGGCACAATTCGAGCAGGGTATGGCATCAATGATCAAGGCGAGGGGCGTTTCCAGTTTGGCTTTGGCGAGAAGTTCTAAAGCGCGTAGACCTGCCCATCAATCAGCAGTCGCGTGATTCCTTTCGCCTGCAAATAAGGAGCCGCTTTCTGCAACACTCGGCTATCAGGAACTTTGATCACGCGCTGAGTTCGAATATTTGAGAACCGCTTCGCCACCCGATGATTATCAAATACGGGTAATGTTCTCTCTTCGACTTCTCCTGATGGAATTTGACCTAGTTCGGCAAACTCGCTCAACGGACGAGCCACCAACTCAGCCGCCCGATCGACCACCAGATAGCACGTTCGGGGAATGGCAGCTTCTGCGATCGGCAACACCCGAATAAATTCCGCTGCACTGAGTTGAATCGATGGCAAAATCGCGGGTTCGTCATCGTCCTCGTCATCCTCTAGATCATCATCGAGACTATCTAGATCATCTAGGTCATCCTCGTCATCGTCATCATCCAGATCATCGTCGTCTATATTGTTTGAAGCCGGAGCGAGGTCTTCAAGCTCGATCTCGTCACCCAAACCTACTGCCACTGGCTTAGGCAGTTCAACGACGGGGGCAGCAGCTTCATCTGAAGCTGTCGATCGACGGCGACGAGGGGGCGCAGGTTTTGAAGATGCTGCATCAGGTTCAGGCTGCGCGGATTTGGGTTCAACACCATCGGGTTCAACACCATCGGGTTCGATCGCAACCGATTTGATCACAACAGGTTCGACTGGAGCGGATGTTTCCAGCAAACTGCCTTGAACTGGCTTGTCAACGGGGGCGATCGTGCGCGAGCCACTGCGCGACGCAATCCGCTTTTGCTGGATCAACTGCTCATACTCCTCTGCCGACAAACTGCTTTTCAAAATGCGGCTAATCGTCGTATTGCTCACACCGTATCGCTCCGCCAAGGTCAGCGTTGTTTCGCCGGAGTGACGGTACAGTTCAATAATTTGGCTTTTATCAGAATCGGTCAGTCTGCTCATGCGAAGCTCGGTGCGGCAATTACCTATTCATTCTATGCCGAAGCGATCAAATCAGGGGCGCAGGATCTTTCTTTATGTTCGCCGACGTGAAGGGCTGCGGCGCGATCGACTCAAATCAAACTCAAGCGCGGCTCCAATCCCGAACAAAACGCCGCTAAACACCCAGAAAATCTCAACCAATCCGCCGCTTTGATAGTTTTCTAGCCGAGTTGTTGCGTACTTAAACCACATATCCGCCAGATAGAGCGAGAACGCCGCTGCTGCAATCATGCGCCACGATTGGGAAAACCGACCGCCCCAAAACGCCAGGAGTAGAGTCGTCGCAATGATCAGAATGAAAACATCAGCAAAAACGTAGAAATAATCTAAAAACGGCTTCAATGGAGCCAGCGTATTTTCGATCGCGATTACCCATTCTGGCGCATTATCTTTCTGCACTTCAACCGCTTTTTTTGGCGCGATCGATGCGGGTTTTGGAATGGCGATCGGAACTGGGGCGGGTTTAATCGCGGGCGAAATCTTTGCTTTGGGGATCGGTTTCACCGGAGCAGTTTGAGCAACGGCAGCCTCACCAAACCACGACGACATTGCAGGCTGCGTCGGAGTCGGTGATAAAGTCAGCCAGGTGGCAAACGCGAGACTGACCGTCGCGATCGCAGCCACAATCAACCATTGCCACAAGTCAAGATTTAATCGTCGATCGGCAAACGCCATAATCATGCCCCATCCCAAAAACAGATAAGTGGGAATGTAGAAAAAATCTCCGGGTGACACATCTGCTTCCCGTCCCAGATACGTTTCCCAGAACGTAAACAAGATGCTGCCAATGCTGTAACAGAGCATTCCTAGCCCAATGCCCAACCACACTCGCCGACCGCTGACAATTTGGGGACTGCTCCAATTTCTAAAGCAGAGAATCGCCGCAGTAAAATACGCCACGATCTCAAATACGGACGTGCCGTAGGAGTACCAATTCGATCGAGATTGTCCGGGTTCAGGAACGCTAAACAGCAAGAAAAACAAGAGCGCGAGTACTGCCCATAGAATTTCGGCAAAGACGATCGCTTGGACGGAGAGAGACTTTGATGAAGAGGAATTCGCTGAACTGCTCATAAGTAAATTTCAACCATTTTCAACAAGGGACAAACGTTAAGACCAGAGTTTTCCGGTGGGGGAATGATTCAGCCATTCGAGAAAACTGTTGCGATCGTTCGGCGGCAGATCTTGTAGAGCATCAAGAATTCGATCGACAAAAGCAGATTTTCCAAAATAGGCTTTTCCAAGTCGGTGCAGTTCTTGCAGCAACACAGTGAGTAGGTTTTCCTGCCAGGTGGGAGTTTGCAGGCTATT
>DATJEM010000196.1:0-5113 GCA_035496615.1 Leptolyngbya sp. | reverse complement strand
CTTGAAGGAACCGTGCCCGTTTGGCACTATGCGTGCAGCGATGCCATTTTAAAAAAGCGAGTCTGGATGGAGCAGGGAGAAAATACAACCTATGTCCATTATCAATTACATCGGGCAACGCAACCCTTAACGCTAACGTTCAAAACTTTTATTAACTATCGAGATTACCACGGCAGGACAACGGGCAATGATTGGCAAATGGAGATAGACGAGATCGAGAATGGTCTAAAAATCTCTGCATATCCCGAAGCGACTCCTTTTTATCTCTTCTGCCGCAATGCCACGATTTCTCCAATGCACGATTGGCATTATGGATTTGATCTCGAAATCGAGCGATCGCGAGGACTGAGCGATCGCGAGGATCACCTGCACGCGGCAACGTTCCAAGCCACGCTGCATCCTGGTCAATCCCTCACCTTTGTTGCCAGTACTGAGGCGCGTCCTACCCTGGATGGCGAAACTGCCCTGCGATCGCAGCACAATCACGAACAGAGAATTTACGACTGCTGGCGGCTCGATCGCAGCAAACAAGCCGACACTTCTCCCGTCTGGATTCGCCACCTCGTTCTTGCCGCCGATCAATTTATCGTCAGTCGGACTCAAGGTGAAAATATTGGCGGTCGAACCATTATTGCAGGCTATCCCTGGTTTGGCGACTGGGGACGCGATACGATGATTAGCCTGTCTGGACTCACGCTTGCGACCGGACGCACTGAGATTGCTCGATCGATTCTCTACACGTTTGCTCAGTACGCCGATCAGGGGATGTTTCCCAATCGCTTTCCTGATGCTGGATCGGTTCCCGAATATAATACCGTTGACGCAACTTTATGGTATTTCATTGCTGTTTCTGATTATTACAGCGCCACGGATGATCAAGATGTGATCGATGATTTGTTTCCCATGTTGTCAGAGATTATCGATTGGCACTGTCGCGGAACTCGCTACAACATTCATTTAGATTCCGCTGATGGGCTACTTTATGCCGGGGAACCGGGAACTCAACTGACTTGGATGGATGCCAAAATCGGCGATTGGGTGGTTACTCCTCGCATTGGCAAGCCGATCGAAGTGAATGCCCTTTGGTACAATGCCCTGCGAATTATGGCAAAATTTGCTCGCCAAATCGGTAAGCCTTACCGCGAATATGATGCTATGGCAGAACGCGTTCTCGCCCGCTTTGAGCGCTTTTGGAACCCCGATACAGACTATTGCTACGATGTTCTCGATACCCCGAATGGCAACGATGCTGCGCTGCGTCCGAATCAAATTTTCGCCGTTTCGCTCCCCGACAGCCCCCTGACTTCCCATCAGCAAAAAAGCGTGGTCGATGCCTGTTCTCGATCGCTGCTGACTTCTTATGGTTTGCGATCGCTGGCTCCGCAAGATTTCCACTATCGCGGACGCTACGAAGGCGACCCGATTCAGCGGGATGGCGCTTACCATCAGGGGACAGTTTGGGGCTGGCTGATTGGAGCCTACGCGATCGCGCACCATCGCGTCTACGACGATCCGATAAGAGCGCGAGAATTCCTTGAACCGATGGCAAACCACCTCTGCACGCAAGGACTCGGTAGCTTGAGCGAGATTTTTGATGGAGATGCACCGATGATGCCCCACGGCTGTTTTGCCCAAGCTTGGACAGTGGCAGAAGTGTTAAGGGCTTGGATGTCGATCGGCTAAAGCTCTCGCGTTGCTCTAGACCTTCAGCGGAACCATGTTGCGAACCGCTTCGACAATCTGCGGCGGCTGTACGATCGTTAATGCCTCTAGCGTTCCGTTGTAGGGTGTGGGAATGTCTTGCGACGACATCCGCAGCACAGGTGCATCAAGTTCATCAAAGAAGCGATCGTTAATCGAAGCCGTGAGTTCTGCGCCAATTCCACCCGTTCGCATACATTCTTCGACAATGATCACCCGATGGGTTTTGCGGATCGATTCCCCGATCGTGTCAAAGTCCAACGGTTTCAGCGACAGCAGATCAATCACTTCCGCGTCATACCCTTCTTTGTCTAGCGTTTTCATTGCTTGCATCACATGATGACGCATTCTCGAATAGGTCAGAATCGTGACATCTTGACCCTTGCGAACAATCTCAGCCTTGTCTAGCGGTAGATAATACTCTTCGCTCGGCAAATCTTCTTTCAGGTTGTAAAGCAGAACATGCTCAAAAAATAGCACCGGATTATCGTCGCGAATCGCGGATTTTAGCAATCCTTTTGCATTGTAAGGAGTCGAACAGGCAACAATTTTCAATCCTGGAACTGCTTGGAAATAAGCCTCTAATCGTTGAGAGTGCTCTGCCCCTAACCGACTTCCCACCCCACCCGGACCGCGAATCACTAGCGGAATCTTGAAATTTCCGCCCGATGTGTAGCGCAACATTCCGGCATTGTTGGCGATCTGATTAAACGCCAGCAGCAAAAAGCCCATATTCATCCCTTCAATGATCGGGCGCAATCCCGTCATTGCTGCACCCACCGCCATTCCGGTAAAGCTATTTTCCGCGATCGGCGTATCCAACAATCGCAAATCCCCGTACTTTTTGTATAAATCTTTGGTGACTTTGTAAGAACCGCCATAATGCCCGATATCCTCACCCATCACCAGTACGGTTTGGTCTTTTGCCATTTCCTCATCGATCGCTTCCCGGAGGGCATTAAAGAAGAGTGTCTCTGCCATTGCGTTCCTACATTAAATCAAGTTGCTTGCAAGGTCTTATTGTGACATCTCACACTTCAATTGCAAAGTGCGATCGTGTGGAGTTGGGACGATCGCTCATAAAATAGAAATAACCGAGACGAAGAAGAGAACTTATGATGGCGGAACTGACGCTGCAATTGGATCAAGAACTGTTGCAAAAAGTGAATCAATGGGCAGAAAGTCAAGGAATATCTGTCGATGAAGCCATTTCAGCTTTAATTGGTCAGCTTCCTGATTCAACTTCGGATACGTTGAATTGGCGTAGAGGATTTATCAAACTACCTCTGGCAGAACGTCGCCGCATTTTAGCGCAACAAGCGGACGCGATCGCATTTCACTATGAGCAGGATGCCGAGTGGAGAGAGCTACAGGCAGGAGATATCGTTGAGTATTAGTCCGAAGCGTGGAGAAGTGTGGTTGGTCAATTTCGATCCGACTGTCGGAGCAGAGATACAAAAGGTTCGACCTGCCATTGTTATCAGTTCTGATCAGATTGGACGATTGCTGCTCAAGTTAATTGCGCCGATCACAGACTGGAAGAATTACTTTGAGCAAAATCTCTGGCATATTGAGGTTCAGCCCGATACTCAGAATGGTCTGGCTAAAGTTTCAGCGATCGATACACTGCAAATTCGAGGGGTTGATACACAGCGATTCATTCGCAAGCTAGGGCAGGTTTCGGAAATCACAATGCAGGAGATTGGAGTTGCGATCGTCAGCGTGATTGAGTTTCAAGTAGAGTAAGTCAATCAGTGGGACGGCAATCGATCGTAGGGTTCTGGTTCGACATCAGGAACTTTTGCTAAGACTGCAAGAATCATTGAGCGATCGCTCCGCTGCACAGGTGTTCGCTCTCTCAAGCTTCTACATATTCACAGAGCGTTGTCGGTTCATGAATCGGTAATCCTTCTTGCTGCATTCCTTCTAGATGAAATGCGATCGCTGCTTGGATTTGTTGTTCTACTTCTTCGATCGTCGATCCGGTTACTACACATCCGGGTAGGTCTGGCACATAAGCTGAGTAATTTCCTAGTGCTTTTTCAATCACAACCGCATAACGCATCATTCCGTTTCCTCTTGAGTGTCTTTTGCAAACTGGGCTTGCTTCAAGATGCTATTCAAAGTTCCTGGTGCTAGGTCATCTGAAGGCTTTCCTGAAACTGTCACTAAACCTGATTTTGCAGGGTGCTTAAACTGTCGGTGACTGCCTCTTGTTCTCGCCAAATACCAACCATCTTCTATCAGTTTAATCACTTCACGAACTTTCATCGCTGGCGATCGAAACGACTCATTCAGTGTTGAGAGCAGCATTCATCTAAATTTGCAAAAGCTAGGACTGGCTCGTGCTACAGTCCACAAGTCTCTGCGCGAGAGAAGAGAACCCACCTGTACGCCCGTGAGGGTAAGTGTCCTTTTAGAGAAGATATGTCAAAAGTAACATTAGAGGGCGATATCCATTGTTCTTTCATGCGCCACCCAACGCGATCGCCAAACCGCTCAAATTTTTCTTCATAATACTTCCCATCTAACGGGTTTCCCGTTTCGACATAGATCTGTTTCTGCACACTGAAGCCAAATTTGCCGTTGCTGTATTTCACCCAAAGCCGATCAATTGTTCTCAAGTCCGCGCAAGGAAAGTTTTCTGCATCTTCGCTACTTAGCCGGCCTTCTTGCTGTCGCCCCATCACTGCACACATAACCCGCGTCGTTTCTTTGTCTGCTTCTTTCCATTTTCCCGCTTTCAGCATCTCTCGCAGCGGCGTGTAGTCCATTCCTCTCTCAGATTGCAAATCATCTTCGGCAGGTTGCTGCACTGGAGATGTGGATAAGTTCTCTGCAAGACTCAATGGATTCTCTGCCTCAACGGTCGAAACCGCGCTCGCCGATCCGACTGCTTCAATGATCAGAGATTCCATCTCCAAAGCATCTTCATCCCGCAGTCCCAAAACTTTCTGAAATCGCTGCAACTTTTGTCGATCGCGTTCACTTAACGGATACCGCCGCTTGACTGCTTGAGAAAACATCTCTCGATACTTCCCCATCTTTACATTGCGTTGCCAAATCGGTTCTAGCACCTCAAGCTCGATCGCGAATGCGGTTTCAGGCTCGATCTCCAAACTCTTTCGCAATTCATTGAGATAAGGACGATCCATCAATTCATCGATCTCGCCCTCATTTTCTAAAACGATCGCTTCGACTTCTTTGCGATACTTTACTTTTGGATCACCGATCGACACATTTGCAATCCGAATCTGATAGCCTTCTTGCTTCAGCACAATGATCTGAGGATTCATTGCAGGCGATTCTTCTTGCACCTTACGACTAGCAAACTCATGCAACTCATCGACTGTAATCGCGCCATCATCATCTAGATCTGCCGCACCTGTCCGAATTCCCTCAATCAAATAGC
>DATJEM010000195.1:0-5483 GCA_035496615.1 Leptolyngbya sp. | reverse complement strand
AATCGTCGAGTTCCCACAAAGGGCAAAGGTTTTGGTGTGATCCAGCCTTCAGCAGAACAAACACTGATTCCCTGTTTCGGCACGAGCGTAGAGAGACACCAATATCGTTTGCCATCGAAGACTACGCCTGTTTTAGTTGATTTTAAGTCAGAGAGCGGCTGCCACGGATTCACAATCTCAGATTCGTCGTAGTACCGGAACTGTTTCCCCCGAACCTCTAACCCTTCATCCGTGCCCCCTAGCGCATAATATCCGTCTTCGATCGAGGTCGATTCGCGAGCTGGAGCAGTTCGTTTCTCAACCCACCATCGTTTGATCAAGCGAGCTTCCGGCGCAGAACCATCTGGCACAGTGACAACGCTTAGAACTTCTCCGGCTGAATTGACGAACTCAGATAAGCAAAATCCTTCTCCAGTTCCAGAGCAGTCTTTGATCTCTTGATATCCCAAGTCGTAGAGCGCTTTGACAGTTCGATCGTTCAGATCGGCGGCATCGCCCTGTAAATTGGGTCGCCAACCTCGGTCTAACAAGGGCTGCCGCGCTTCGCGATATAACTGACCTGCGTGAAGGGGAATGTTTTCGGTTTGATTTGCGGCAACTTGATTTGCGGCAACTTGATTTGCGGCAACTTCTTTGGAAGCAATGGGTTGAATCGAAGATCGAGCGATCGAATTTGTTTGGCTAACCGTTTTAGGAGCCGTGCAGCCAATCAGCGTCATTGCGGTGAGGCTCGATAAAATTCCTGCGGTCAGGAAAGCAGAATGAAGTTGCATAAGAGCGCAGTGAATAGATGGAACTCTGCGATACAAATACACGATCGCGCCAATCGATTTCGCAAGATCGAGCGAAAAGCCATCCCGATCGATTACGGTTTTCCGTCGATGCCCTTGCCCGTTCAGGTTTCGTTCTGGGTGATAGGATTGAAATACCTTAATTGGGATCGGAACAAAAGTGCGAATTTGCACGTTTTCTCGATCGAAGCCATACCCACATTCAGAAGCTCTGATTTCCTCCTGTCATGCTTAAATCTCTCCTGGGCGACCCCAACGCACGCAAGCTCAAGAAATACAAACCGCTGGTCAATGACATCAATCTATTAAAAGAAGAGATTGAGCCGCTTTCAGATGACCAACTGAGAGCAAAGACGGCTGAATTTAAAGAGCGGTTGGCGAAAGCGAAGAATCGAGACGAAGAACAGCAGATTTTGGATGACATTCTCCCCGAAGCGTTTGCCGTCGTGCGAGAAGCCGGAAAGCGCGTTCTCGGCATGGAACACTTCGATGTGCAGTTGCTCGGCGGGATGGTGCTACACGCAGGACAGATCGCCGAAATGAAGACTGGAGAAGGAAAAACTCTGGTTTCGACCCTACCTGCCTATCTGAATGCGCTTTCAGGTAAAGGGGTTCACGTCGTCACAGTGAACGATTATCTGGCAAAACGCGATGCCGAATGGATGGGACAAGTTCACCGCTTTTTGGGCTTGAGTGTCGGGCTAATTCAGCAAAACATGAGTCCGATCGAGCGTCAAAAAAATTACGCCTGCGATATTACTTACGCCACCAACAGCGAACTTGGGTTCGATTACCTGCGCGATAACATGGCGACTTCGATGGAAGAAGTCGTTCAGCGTCCGTTTAACTACTGCGTCATTGATGAAGTCGATTCGGTACTGATCGATGAAGCGCGGACTCCGTTGATTATTTCAGGGCAGGTCGAGCGTCCGACTGAGAAATATTTGCAGGCGGCGCAGGTGGCTCGATCGCTCAAACGCGAAGACCATTACGAAGTCGATGAAAAACAGCGCAACATTCTGCTGACCGATGAAGGCTTTATCGCCGCAGAACAGCTTTTAGGAGTCGGTGACTTATTTGATCCGAATGATCCGTGGGCGCACTACATTTTCAATGCAATCAAAGCCAAAGAACTGTTCGTTAATGATGTGAATTACATCGTCAGAAGCGGTGAAATTGTGATCGTCGATGAGTTCACGGGGCGGGTGATGCCGGGTCGTCGCTGGAGCGATGGGCTGCACCAAGCGATCGAAGCCAAAGAAAACGTCGAGATTCAAAACGAAACTCAAACCCTGGCGACAATTACTTATCAAAACTTTTTCTTGCTCTATCCAAAACTCGCAGGCATGACCGGAACTGCGAAAACTGAAGAAGCAGAACTGGAGAAAATCTACAAACTTGAAGTAACGCTGATTCCAACCAATCAGCCGCGCCGCCGAGTCGATCTCTCGGATGTCGTCTACAAAACCGAAGCAGGCGATTTAACCGTCTTTGCGCGGGAATGTGCCGAAAAAGTTGCCGAAGGTCGCCCCGTTCTGGTTTGGGTGATGAACCTCGAAGCCCTGAGTAATCTTTCTCAAATGCTCGATCGGCAAGAGCTTCCTCACAACCTTTGTCCGGGTCTGCCCCAAACGACCGAGCAAGCCAGAGAAATTGTGCGGCAAGCCAAGCAACCCGGCATGATTACCGTTACCAACAGCTATGAAGTCTATCGAATGGTGCGTCAAGGCGTTCCTGAAGGTGAAAACGGGCTATATGTCCTGAGCATCACCGGAAAATGGAGTTCGATCGCATTAGAGTGCGAAGAAATGCACCGCACCGGACGACCTGTTCTCGTAGGAACAACGAGCGTTGAAAAGTCGGAATTGCTGTCTCAACTGCTGCAAGAATTAGATGTTCCTCACAACCTGCTGAACGCAAAACCAGAAAACGTCGAGCGAGAATCTGAGATTATCGCGCAAGCGGGTCGGATGGGTAAGGTGACGATCGCTACCAACATGGCAGGACGCGGAACCGACATTATCTTGGGCGGAAACTCCGACTATATGGCGCGTTTGAAGATTCGCGAGTACTTCATGCCTCGGATTGTCGAACCTGAAGATGATCAAGATTACTCAGGCAGAGGCTTTGCTGATCAGCGCGACGGTGGACAAGGATTTGGCACAGCAACCAAGATCAAAACTTGGAAGGCAAAATCCGACATCTATCCGACCGAACTTTCGGCTGAAACTGATCAAGCGTTGAAGGATGCAGTTCATTTTGCTGTGCAGCAATACGGAGAACGCAGTTTGCCAGAGTTGGAGGCGGAAGATAAGATCGCAACCGCAGCCGAAAAAGCACCGAGTGATGATCCGGTGATTCAGAAACTTCGGGATGTGTACAAAAAGATTCGGGTCGAATACGATGCTTACACCGATAGCGAACACGAAGAAGTGGTCAAACTCGGTGGCTTGCATGTCATCGGCACAGAACGCCACGAATCGCGCCGGATCGATAACCAACTGCGCGGACGAGCCGGACGACAAGGCGACCCTGGCTCGACCAAGTTCTTCTTGAGTTTGCAGGACAACTTACTACGGATTTTTGGCGGCGATCGCGTTGCCGGAATGATGAACGCCTTCCGCGTCGAAGAAGATATGCCGATCGAATCGAAAATGCTGACCCGATCGCTTGAAGGCGCACAGAAAAAAGTCGAAACCTACTACTACGACATTCGGAAGCAGGTGTTTGAATACGACGAAGTGATGAACAATCAGCGTCGTGCTATCTATGCCGAACGTCGTCGGGTGCTGGAAGGTCAAGATCTCAAAGAGAAAGTGATTGAGTATGCAGAACGCACGATGGATGACATTGTGGAAGCATACATCAATCCAGAACTGCCGCCGGAAGAATGGGAACTCGATAAACTTGTGAGCAAAGTGCAAGAGTTTGTCTATTTGCTGCATGACTTATCACCGAGCGACCTTGAGGATATGAGTCTGGGCGAAGTGAAAGCATTCTTGCATGAGCAGGCTCGAATCGCTTACGACCTGAAAGAATCTGAGATCGACTCGGTACAACCGGGATTGATGCGGCAGGCGGAACGGTTCTTTATTCTCAATCGGATTGATACCTTGTGGCGGGAACATCTGCAATCGATGGACGGCTTGCGAGAGTCGGTCGGATTGCGCGGTTATGGACAGAAAGATCCGCTAATCGAGTACAAGAGCGAAGGCTATGAACTGTTCTTGGAAATGATGATCAACATTCGTCGGGATGTAGTTTATTCGCTGTTCCAGTTCCAACCGCAACCGCAACAGCCTCAGATTGAAGTTGAAGTCGTTTAGACCTTTAAATTAAAGAGCGCGATCGCACCAAACGATCGCGCTTTTTTATGCCCGAACCGAACTCGGCAACATTCTTAGATTGCAGCAAACTTTCACAGGTTCGACGATCGAAACATCACGCTCGCATCACTGCGTGAAAAGCAGATTAGAAGATAAACTTCAGCTTCAACTGCCATCCGGTTTCAGTGCGAATCAGTTCAATTTGACGAAGAAATTCGCGAAAATAAAAGCGGCGTTCGGATTCCGACAAATCCAGCCAAAATTGAGGAATCGAAACCGTTTGCGCGATCGCGCTCAAATTCGCGGGCGGCAGTTGCGATAGTTTGGTTTGAAGTTCTGCGATTTCGCTGCGGAGTTTGTACGATCGCAAATTTGCTGTTTCTAGGTCTAAAATGCCTGTTTCAATCAGCGATGGCATCTGATCTAAAATTGTTTGTTTCTGTGCGATCGCGCTTTGAATTCTGGACTTAATCGCATCCATATCAGGAATTCCAGCTTCTGAAACCGCTTGCGGTAAGTCTTCGCAAATTCTATCGATCGTGCCTTGCAAAATTTCTTCGTAAGCGATCGATTTGCATTGCTTCGGGCATTGCATTGGACGGAGATATAAGTATTCTTTTTTACCTTTCTTGCGGGATGTCACTCGCGTTACCGTCATCCCTGATTGGCATTCGCTACAGATTACCAAACCTGCTAATGATCGGGGTGCGCTTGCCGTTCGAGCAGGTAATCGACGATTTCGCCGCAGTAAGCGATCGATTTGCGCGGCTTCGTCACGAGACAAAATCGCGGGATGCGTATCAGGAATTGTATCGCCTGTTTGGTATGCCAAATCGCCCCGATAAACCGGATGGGTGAGCCAACGTTGCCCGGTAGAAACTGAAATTTTTTTCGCGTATTTTTTTTCTAAGAATCGGACTGCGCTCCGCAAAGAGCCATATAGCAGGAAATGATCGAAGAATTCTTTTACAACGGGAGCAGTGGCACGATCGAGAATATATCGATTGCGACTGCGCCGATATCCGTAAGGCGCTTTTCCCGGTGGTGCAAGGGTTTTAATTCGGTTGCGGGCGTGACCCTGCCGAATTCTACGGCTTTTCTGATCGTGTTGTAAATCTTGTAGTTGTTGTAATGCAGTTGATGAGATTTTTTCTGATTCAATCGCAATCACTTGGATATTGAGAGATTCAAATTGAGATAGTCTATTTTGAATCTCCTCGATCGAGTTCCCCAATTCGTCTAGCTTTCGGACTAATAAGTGAGCCGATTTGCCTTGACAATCATTGATCAGTTGTCGAAGCTGAATACGATCATCTGCAAAATCTTGATAAACGCGATCGATATCCCATCCCCACAGCATTGCATC
>DATJEM010000194.1:0-3186 GCA_035496615.1 Leptolyngbya sp. | reverse complement strand
TAACAGTTGTCCTGCCGCATCATTTCCAATTCTCCCAGTTGGTGTTCAAAATCGATGTCCCTGGAAACGCAGTGGGATTGTTGGCTGCATTCAGCCGCTTCTGGAGCTTCTCTAAATTGGGATTGGGGTTGGGAAGATTGTCTACGAGTTGGAACGGGGCAATCCCGGTTTCCAGTGAGAACGCAGCGGTGGTTCCGGCAGCAGCCCCGGCAGACCATTCGATCGACTGCACTCGATACGCAGCGGCGGCAATGTGGCTCATCGCTAGGCTTTGTCCCGTGACAATCATATTATCCAACTTTTGCGGAATCATCGATCGCAATGGAATCTGGAACGGAAAGGTTTGATCTGCGCCTTGTCGCTCTCCCGGACGTTCTTGATTTCCGGGCTTTTCAGGCGGAGATTCAGCCATGCAGGGATGAAAATCAATCGGGTAAAATCCAATGCCGACACTATCTGGATAGATATGCGATCGACCCAAACTTTTCACGTCTTTGGGATCAATCCGATCGCGAATCACATCAATTGCGCGCAGTCCGGCGATCGAAGTAGCCAAGTTCCGAAAGGTGCTAGGCGGTAGATTTTGATAGTATTCATCGCTAAAGTTTTTTCTTGAGACAGTGACTTCATCCATCAAAAATCCGTTGGCATAGCCATAAGCCGGACGACCGACAATCCGCCGTGATTCGCGAATATAGGGATACTTGGATAGACCATGCACGGTGCCCATCGGTGAATCCAGCCCGCTGAGGTAGCGAATGTTAGGAAATGGTTTTTTGGTTGGGAGCTTAGCATCGGTTGTGCCGGAGTGGAACCAATAGAAGAATCCCAGTGCTTGTTCTTCGCCGCCCTGTAGTGCGCTGACTCGAAATCCACCCAGCCAGTTATTTGGGTCGAGTTGTCCGGCGGCTCTAAGCTGATCGCGTGACAATAGATAGTTATCAATGCTCGTTCCGGGAGCATAGTCATTGCCCCAGTTCCAATTTTGCATTGAGATATCGCCCGGATTGACCGATCGGCTCCCTGCACCCGGCTTAACGCTGTGAATGCGACGATAGGTGAACACCAAATCAGGAGTCTCTGCGTAACGCTTGTCGTTGAAGCTATAGGATTGAGAGTAGCGAGGGTAAAAGTCCGGCGGTGTCGCGGGTTGGGGGGTAGCGGTCGCTTCCATCGCAAAGGTGTAGGTATAGCCTTGTGGACAGTAGGCGTAGTCGGTTTCGCTCGACGAAGACGGGTTGCGATACGATCGAGCATCTAATCCCAAATTGTAAGGAACATCGGTGAGTGCCACAAGCTCTCCGGTTTCCGTCGCTTCAATCACATACCACTTTCCAGAAGCAGGCGGCACGAACTGAATGATCTGCTTTTGAAAGAGGGGCGAGTCCTGCTCGGTATAGCTATCAACAATCGTTTGAGACAGCGGATAAGTGTTTAAACCAGGTGCATTTGGAGCGGGACGATGTTGAATTGCCCGAATCGATCGAATTTCAGATCCCTCGATCGCCACGGATTTCGCCACCGTATTCGGAAAAAAGTAGAGCTTGCCTTTGCCTGATTTTTCTGCTTCTTGCAGCATCGATCGCAGGATTTCATTGCCTTCTTTGGGCATAAAGCAAACGAGACTGACCCAACAATCACCGGGATTTTTGCCGCCGTTCTCTGCCAACAGCCGCTCTCGAAACTCGGTGTAGCCCCGCGGGAAGAACATCCGCTCCCGCTGAGTTTGGCGTTCGTCTAAGGCTGAAGTTCCCTGGGCGGAAACCTGACCGCCGATCCAATCGGTGATCTCGGTCAGACAGACGGTGTGCCCAGCTTTGAGCGCTTCAAACGTTGCCGCAACTCCCGCAGTTCCGCCCCCTACGACCATCACTTCGCAATTGACCTGCTGATCGACCGATCGAGGAGCCGCTTTTACGGCATCGATCGAAAGTAGAGAAACGCAGCCTAATCCGATCGCAATCTGCCAAAATTTCATCATCATGCTAATTTTGTGTCAACTCACCGTACAAAGTCTAGAGTTTAAATTCGTTCAACTCTCTAATCTTGCTTCTAGAAGCATAGAGCATCGTGAATGTTGCATCCTTCAACTTTTCTTGAGTTGACTGCTGGTTGATTCAGAAATGTGTAAGAATTTCTTCTATGAAATTATCTATATTATCCTTCGCCCTTTTGACGCTCGCATTTCAAATTCCCGCGAATATTTGGGGCAGCAAAGCGATCGCACAGCCCCATGATCTCAGCGTCCGCGTCAATCGGGGGCTAATCATTCAGCAGATCGGAGGAACAGTAAGCTACGATCGCGCTTCAGGGTCAAGAGCCGCACGCGTTGGAGATCGATTGGACAGGATCGGCGATGGCATCACGACCGGAACCCAATCGGGGGCGGCTTTGCTGCTCGATAGCGGGGTCGGTGTGATCAATGTTTTAGAATCCACAAAGCTGCAAGTACAAAGGCTAGATGTCGCTCCAGGAGATGCCAGAATTACCTATCTGGGAGTATCGCGCGGGCAGGTTCGGCTAAAACTCCGCAAGTTCACCAGTCCCAATTCAGAATTGCAGATTCGCACACCCGCAGGACTGAGCGGAGTGCGGGGAACTGAGTTTGGGGTCGCAGTGCAGCCCGATGGGAAGATGGGAATCGCAACGCTCAGTGGCGCAGTGGTAACATCTGCTCAAGGCGCAGCCGTGGATGTACCCGCAGGATTTCAAAATTTCACCATTCCGGGTGAGGCTCCTACAGCAGCAGTGCCATTGCGGGATGATACAACATTGGTAGCTGAGTATGTGAAATCGATCGATCGAGGAATCCGCAAAGCTCAACTCGTCGGTAGAGTTGATCCAGTCAATATAGTTCGGGTCAACGGTGTGCCGCAATCGACCGATCGCAACGGTCAGTTTCGCACGCATGTTTTTCTGGTTCCCTCAGTTTTACGAGTCAATGTCATGGTTACAACTCCGTTGGGAAAAACTCAAGCTTATGAACTGGCGCTACGGTGAAGTGGGATGGCGCTTGCTTCCGGGCGCGATCGCGACGATTCTGATGGCGGGTTTGCTCAATTTAGGCTTAGTCATGCCGCTAGAACAGGTGGCATACTCGACGCTGTTTCAGTTGCGCGGTGAACGCAAGTGGGACGATCGCTTGATTTTGGTGGCGATCGACGATGCCAGTATCAAACAAATAGG
>DATJEM010000193.1:0-4647 GCA_035496615.1 Leptolyngbya sp. | reverse complement strand
ATTCCCCGATCGCAATGATTAACCCAGTGGTTTCAGCGATCGGAATAAACTGTGCGGGTGAAACCATCCCAAAGGTGGGGTGATGCCAGCGAATCAGTGCCTCGACTCCTACCAGATTTCCGGTGTTGGTGGCAACTTGTGGCTGATAGAGCAAATAGAGTTCTTGCCGCTCCAGGGCATGATGCAAGTCTGCTTCGAGTCTGAGCCGCTCTTGAAGTTGAGCACCTAACTCAGAGGAATACCACTGATAGCTGTTTCCCGCTTGCCGTTGGGCTACCGCCATTGCGCTGCCAGCATTGCCCAAAAGCACATCTACATGCACTGCATCGATCGGATGGAGCGCAATGCCGACGCTGGCACTCGTGCGAATGGTGTTGCTATCTAACAAAAATGGTCTTGAAACGCTGTCTAACAAAGTCGTAGCGAGTGTGATGACTTCTTCGATCGTCGTCACAGACTTCAATATCCAAAATTCGTCACTGCTCCCCCGACCCAGCACCGCATCATCGTGAATGCCCCGACTGAGGTGTTGCGCCACCGTCCGCAGAAGTTGTTCGCCATTATGGTAGCCCAGCGTACCGGTAACATCTTGAAGGTTATCTAACCGAAGCGCCAGCACCGCAACGAGCTGTGAAGGTGATGCGTGCAGCAGCACTAGCCGAAGTAACTCGCGAAATAAGCTTGAATTAGGTAGCCCTGTGAGGTCGTCATAGTTCTCCATATAGCGAATTACCTCGTCAAGCTTGTGCAGCGTCTCAGAGGTGTCTGCCATCAGCGTCCCCACTTCATCCCTAAAGGCAGTAGGCAGATCAGGCAGTTGCTGATGGCGTTGATACTGCCTTAAGGCTAGAGAGGTCATCGATAACGGGGTCAAGAGAGAATGCAGCGCAAACAGGGTAATGCCCGTGCCAATCAGGGTGGCAACCAGCGCAATCACCATGACCTGAACTTTGTTGTGGAAGGGGAGAATGGTGAAAAAGATAAAGCAAAACAGCAGCGACAGAAGTGGAACATGGGTGCCGAGAAAGGCAATCAGCAAAATCTTGCGCGTGTAGCTTCTCAGCCAGCGAAACCTAGCTAAAAAGGCATAGAGCCATAAGCGATCGTGGAACCAAAAAAACTGCTTCATACAACGTTTCTCAAGAGTGCATCAAATTTTGCAGTCACTCTAATGCCCGGTTTTGTTAGTGTTCCACACTGACCCAGAACCGATACAAATTTATCTGAATAAGTCTTAATTTACAACTTTTAGAACAATACTCCGGATAAAATTTGAGCAGGTTTTAAGGCTCCTGTCACGTTCGGCGCTTTTTGTGATTGATCTGGCGCTTTTTGTCGCGTGCTCTGAATCGCTATAACGCTTTTTCTATCTGGCTTCGATCGATGTAGCACGGCATTTTTCCACGTCCGGCGCTTCTTGTCGTCGAGATTTTTCTGCTGCGTCCGGCGCTTCTTGTCGGGTTAGCAAATTTCTACCCCAACATCCGGCGCTCGGTGTCGCCTGCTAATCGATCTGATTCGATGAATATGGATGACAAACCGTTTTGGGGCTTGAAGATGTGTGATTAATTTGCCATAAAAAAGCAACTCACCCGCTGGCGCATGAGGCGTAGAATCAGGCGTGTTCTGAGTTTGGGATCCGTTTCGGGATGGGAATGGGCGGACAGGGCGGCTTTTAATGAATTTGATGTTGTTGCGATCAGGCTATCCGATCGTCGTGACTCAGAATCGCGATCGAACAAAATATATTGATCGGCTAGTCGATTCACAACAACGACAAGATGAGAACGGATTGTTGGAACTGGTGACAGAGAGCGTGCGTAATTCATTAATTGAAATATTAGGTATTGTTGCAACAGCAGGAGAGAGTCGCAAGCAAGAACCAGCCTTTTATGATGCAATGGTTGAATTTTTAATGCGAGAAAATCGTGCGTGATCATCAGAAGTGTCGCGTCTCCCGATCAACGCCACAAATTCTACAATAATTGTCGTGAACAAAGAGACAGAATGGGTAATGTTCTAGACGGTATTGTCAACTTAACCGTTCAAAGGCTTACTAATTGAGCAATTGTCTGATCCTCAAAGGTGAAAGCTTCATTTCTCCGCGACCACAAGTGTGCCCACTCTCAATAACCAGCGCGCAATCCAGTTAGGTTGACAACACCCCCTGAATCCATGCCATGTTACTCTTCCATTTCACGGTTTGATTGAGCAAACGAGTCGAAAAAATCTGTTGAATCTGTAGCACTTCTGCGGGAGTCAGATGCTTCGCTAAGTGAGCGGCATAAGTAGGTTGCTCTGAAGTGGAGGTGAACCATCGATCGAACACAGATCGTGATAGATAAACCTCGGTTTGGCTCCGCTCGGTTTGGATCTCAACCTCAAACCCGGACTGCTCAAAATATTGCTGCAAATCTTGGACTGTCCAGTTGAGTTTGGGATCATCTGAGGAATGATAAATCGCTTCTTCCGCTTGCTGCCAGCGATCATATAACTTCGACTTCAGCCATGCTGGATCAGCCAGTTGATACAGCCGTTGTGTAGCACTCGGAATTCCCTCTGCCAGCACAATTCGACCGTCTGGTTCAAGCAATGCAGCCAGAGATAGAATGGTGTGTGCTTTATCAGGATCAGCCTGAAGCGCACTGCGTCCAATAATGTAATCAAACTTCAACGATTGAGGCAAAGCGCGAACCAGTATCGGGCGAGAAAGTTCTGGCAACGACTGAATCTGCTCCCTCAAAGCAGCGAAATCTGCTTCCGTCCGCACGTAGCTGTACACTCCCCCTTCAGGAACCTGGCGAATGGCTTCCCAGGTCAATAGTCCACTGCCTGCATTGAGGTCGAGAACGAGATGATGCCGTTGGAGTTGCGCCAGGGTGAAAATGCGATCGCGAATCGTCCCTAATCTTCCTCCCACTTGACTGAGCGATCGCGCCAGCCATCGATCTAAGCTTGAATTTGCGGGGCTGAGCGTCAGTCTTTCGGGCAGTTCAACGCCGATTCCTTCGACCAATGCGGCAAGCTGCGCTTCTCGATCGCGCTGGACTTTATCTCGAATCGTCGCTTCAAATCCTTGATCTGATGGTTGATAGAAGACTTGACCCTGCAAACTGCTAGGTAAGTATTGTTGTGCAACCCAATGTTCGCGATACGAGTGCGGATACAGATACCCTGCCCCATGTCCGAAACCTTCTCGGTCGCGATTTGGATCTCGTAAATGTAGCGGAACTTCCGCTTCCCGCTCTCGCTCTACGGCTGACAACGCATCAAAAAAGCCCATCACGCTATTTGATTTCGGCGCGTTTGCAAGATAGAGGGCTGCCTGTGCCAAAGGATACCGTCCTTCTGGCATTCCCACGCGATCAAACGCAGTTGCACAAGCATTCACGATCACCACTGCGTTGGGATCAGCGAGTCCCACATCTTCGCTGGCAAGAATTAACATTCGACGCAAAATGAAGCGCGGGTCTTCTCCGGCATAAATCATTCGAGCTAACCAGTACAGCGCAGCATCAGGATCAGAGCCGCGCAAGCTTTTGATGAAGGCGCTAATCGTATCAAAATGGGCATCGCCTTCTTTGTCGTACAGTACGGCGCGTTGTTGAATCGACTCTTCCGCGATCGTCATCGTGATCTGAATGATGCCTTGGTCGGTTGGCGCAGTGGTTTCAATGGCAAGTTCTAGTGCGTTGAGCAGAGATCGAGCATCCCCATTGGCGACATTTACTAGATGTTCTAGTGCGTCTGTGTCAAGCTGAACGTCTAGAGTGCCGTATCCTCGCTCCGGATCGTGGAGGGCTTGCTCGACCACTTGCTTTAAATCTTCAGAGGTGAGCGGTTTGAGTTGAAACAGGCGTGACCGACTGACCAAAGCTTTGTTGACTTCAAAATAAGGATTCTCGGTCGTTGCGCCAATCAGAATCACGGTTCCATTTTCGACCCAGGGTAGCAGAGCATCTTGCTGTGCTTTGTTAAATCGATGCACTTCATCGACAAACAGAATCGTGCGTTGGTTGAATTGTTTGCGTCGTTCTTGGGCTAGAGCAATAGCATCTCGAATGTCTTTGATACCCGCGAGAACGGCATTGATCGCAATAAAATGAGCTTGCGTCGTATTGGCAATAATTTGGGCGATCGTCGTTTTTCCAGTCCCCGGTGGACCATAGAAAATCAGTGACGATAATTGGTCGGCTTGAATGGCGCGTCGTAATAATCGTCCTTGACCGACGATCTCAGTTTGCCCGACAAATTCGTCGATCGTTCTGGGACGCATTCGGGCGGCAAGAGGGACTTCGATGTTCACAGGGAGGTATTTGGCGAGGGAAGTTAGAGACTGCCATATTACCGAAAAATGGTATTGTCAACTTAACTGGATTTCGCGCTAGTTATTGAGAATGAGCACACTTATGCTCACCAAGAAATGGGCTTTTCAGCCTTTGAAAATCAGGCGATTGCTCAATCAGCAAGCCTTTGAACGGTTAGGTTGACAATACCTTTTTTCTGGGACAGTTTTGACCTTGTCGTGACTCGTTTCTCTGGGCGACGTGCTCCTGAACATCCGGGAGGAGTCCCTAATCTCGCCGACTATGTGACGCGGGAAGCCTATTCCCATGAGGTCAGTAGCTGTGGCTTTTGTCCCGGAGG
>DATJEM010000192.1:0-3195 GCA_035496615.1 Leptolyngbya sp. | reverse complement strand
GAGCGTTTGGGTGCCGATCGATCCGGTTGAACCAAGAAGGGTGATTGCTTTCACGGGTTGTTTGTTTGACACTTCACCCATATCTTACGAGCAACGGGGGATCAAGAATTGAGGATCTTTGAGAGAGTGAGGGATTGCGATCGCGTCCCAATACCAGAACAGACCGTAAGCTGAAGCTCGATCGTTGCTGTTCCACCATGAATTAATCCCGCTTAAAGTGCGATCGTTGCCTCTCGATCGTTGTCTCTCAAATGTGAATCGCTGCCTTTCAAAGTGCGATCGTCAATCAATCGCTCTTTCCTCATCTTCGACCTTGGATGGATCTCAAGATGTAAAGGCTTGTATACAATTGTGGGCAAAGTAATCGCCAGATTAAGGACACCTTTACAAACATGGGAGCGCTTAAAATCAGAATGATAATAAGAGAAGTTGCCCATAAATCGAACTAACTGAACCTGCTTGTTGATGATTCAGCGACCTCGATCGATAAAACCTTACTTCCCTGATCGCGCCTCAGATATGCCTAGCTTCCAGCCTCATCCTCTGCATCAAACTTTATCTTGGTCAGTGTTTAGCCAGGTTGGAAGCTTGCTTCAACAGATGTTTGATTCGGATGCGCTCGTCTATACAGAACACGACTTTCCTCAAGTTGCAGAACGATTTGTCCTGGTTGCTTCACCCGATTTTAGCGCTCTGGTTCAAGCTACCCCAATTGACTCTGAGCAATGCACTTTAGAACTGACATTTTCTCCTGAGACGATCGCCCAGTTTATCAGTCATCTCAATGCCCCGCCGCTGCCGTTTGCGCTCCGAGAAAATCATAGCGATCGCCAAAGTGAATTTACCCTCAACCTGATCGAGATTCTATCGCCTGCTCCCTCTGTCCTCGCGCATCAAGTCGAGCAAGAACGACTTTTAACGCAAATCACAACCTTGATCAACCACAGCTTAGATCTTCCGGTGATTCTCGAAACCGCTGTCCATCAAGTTCGCGACTTTCTGCAAGTCGATCGCTTAATCATCTATCAATTCAATTTTCCGGCTCCTTCTTGTGCGATCGCAGACGATATCAGCACGATCGAACTCGCTGCAACGCCAACGCTAAGCGGCATCACCTACGAATCTCGCAGCAGTGAAACCGTCCCCTCGATTTTGAATCTGATGGACGAATATAGCGCCGCTCGATCGCAGCACCTTCACACCCTGCCGCGTGAATCCGTCGCTTGGACAATCCGAAAATCCAGCCCTGCTACCGTGACCACCCTACTCAAGCAGTCCTCAGCAACCAATATTCAAGCCGAACTCGTCACGCCGATCGTCGTGCAAGAAGAACTTTGGGGACTGCTAATCGTGCATCAGTGCCAGTACTCTCGCCAATGGCACGAGCGCGAAAAGGTTCTCCTCCATCGCATCAGCGAACATCTCGCGATCGCCATTCACCAAGCTAGGCTCTACAGCGAACTCCAACAGCAAAAAAGCACCCTAGAACAGCAAATCATCGATCGCACTCAAGATTTACGCGACACGCTGATCGCTGCCCAATCTGCCAACCGCGCCAAATCAGAATTCCTTGCCACGATGAGCCACGAACTAAGATCGCCCCTCGCAACGGTAATCGGCATGGCTTCTACACTGCTTCGCGCCCAGTCGCGCCCTGCGACCTACACGCTCACCCCCCAAAAGCAAATCGAATATCTGCAAACGATTCACGATCGAGGAGAACATCTGCTTGCGTTAATCAACGATATTCTCGATTTGTCGGAAGTTGAAGCGGGAAGAACAATTTTGCAAATTCAATCCTTCCCTTTCGATCAGCTTGTGCAGCAAACCATCCAACAGCTGCAAGAAAAAGCCGATGCCAAACAAGTCGAACTGCATCTAGAACTGTTGCCGCCTTCTGCTCAAAATTTTCTGTTTCAAGCCGATCCGCATCGAGTTCAGCAAATCTGCCTCAATCTTCTTAGCAACGCGATTAAGTTTACGGCGGCTCAAGGTCGCGTCACGCTGCGAATTCGAGTCAGTAGCGACACCGCAATTTTGCAAGTCGAAGACACCGGAATTGGCATCGCCAACGATCAAAAACCCTTTCTATTCCAAAAATTTCAGCAGCTAGACCCGTCTTATCATCGCGAATATGAAGGGACAGGATTGGGACTCGCGCTCACCAAGCAGCTTGTCGAACTGCATGGAGGAACGATCGAAGTCGATTCAACCTTCGGCGTTGGCTCAACGTTTACCGTCTTTTTGCCGATGCAGATGATTTCCCCGATCGATACCCCCAGCAAAATTCAAGATGACACTCGATCAATCTCCGATTCATGCTTTGATTAAAGTTGCTCAATTCGATCGCGATTTTGAGCAGATTGCAGCCATTCGGGCAAGCGTCTTTCAAATCGAACAAGGCGTTGATCCCGCGCTGGAATTTGATGGACAAGACGAAGCTGCAACGCATTTTCTGGCGTATAAAGGGGAAAGCGCGATCGGGACTGCCCGAATTCGATTTCTCAGCGATCAAACCGCAAAATTAGAGCGTTTAGCGGTGTTACCAAACTTTAGAAAAGATGGCGTGGGTAGAAAAATTGTAGAAACTGTTTTAGAATTTTTAGCTAACAAAAATATCGCTGACTTACGCATTCATGCCCAGATACCTGTAGTAGCGTTTTATCAGAAATTAGGATTTGTTGCGGAAGGGGAGACATTTGAAGAGGCGGGCATTCCGCACATCAAAATGCGCTACAAATTTCCGCAATTTTAGCAAGCGAGATGAGTGTGAGTGGTTGCAAAACAGCAGGAACAAGCTTGGGTAAAAGGGGGTTGGATCGTCGCTGGAGTTTGGGCGATCGGGGTCGTGATCGATCGCATTTGGTTTGCGGTCGATCGCTCGGTTCCGCCCTGGGATCAAGCGGAGTATCTCACAGGCGCAATGAACTTCTGGAAGGCTTTGCAGCAGCCAGAATGGTTTTCTCAGGCTTGGTGGACAAGCGTTTGGCTGCTTTCGTCTAAAATGCCGCCGTTGGTCTATTTAACGACTGCGCCCTTCATTCATGTATTTGGATCTGGAGAAGATCGATCGACGCTAGTAAACCTTTTGTACAGCGCAATTCTTCTCGCATCTGTGTACGGATTAGCCATTCGATTGTTCACCAAACCCGTTGCAATCTGGTCGCTTGTTTTGTGCTTATTGCTACCAGGTTT
>DATJEM010000191.1:0-3296 GCA_035496615.1 Leptolyngbya sp. | reverse complement strand
TCCGAATCAGGTCGGCTTTGCTCCTCAGCGATTAATTGATAGACCCCCTCCGTTGCATACCAAACCTGCCACGGAGACGGATAGCAGCGTAGAATTGCCGACTCATCATCAAGCGGGCGCAAATAGTAGCAAGGCTCGATCGTGTCTAAAAACCGCTGTCTTAATTGCCGTCCTGCGTAGCCAATTCCGATCGTCGCCACATCTTCTAATCTAGGATTTAGCAAAATAACCGGGCGTTCCCCAGCGGCATTGCAAATTTGTTCAACTGGACTGACTTCAACTGAACTAGGTGAGACAAAAATATAAAGTTCATCCTCTGGATCAACTTGTTCTTCCACCGGAGTCGTTTGGCGCGATCCTGCGACATCCAAACTCCGAAGTTGGTGTGGAAGTTCGCCCCAATCTCGTTTTGCAAGGGCTGCGATTCCAGAATCGGTGAAAAAGAGTTTTAGTCCTGCCCCGCGATCGCGAAAAACAGAAATAAATTTTTCCGCGACGGGCATCGGCTTCAATTCTGGAAAAACGAGTTCCACTTGTAAACGAGTGTAGCCTGCGGCGATCGCGGCTAAAGTAGCGCTTTGGGCTTGAGCGATCGCATCCTCTAAAGTATCTGGTAGTTCAGTCATATCGTTTTATTTGAAACAGCGGCATCAAGCGCAATCAGGATCGTACAATGCGGTCTAGCCTTCATTTTAGGGGAACTGCTGCCCATGCTAACTTCGACTCGCGAACTTTTGGAAACGGCGCGTCGCCATATTTTTGCGATCGGTGCGTTCAATGTCTACAACCTCGAAGGGGTAAAAGCCGTTGTGAGTGCCGCCGAACTTTGCCACAGTCCCGCGATGCTGCAACTTCATCCCAGCGCTTTGAAGTATGGCAATTCTCCCTTAGTGGTGATGTGTTTAGAGGCGGCAAAAGCGGCAACGGTTCCGATCTCAGTTCACTTAGATCACAGTACTTCGGTCAAAGATATCGATCGCGTTTTGCAAGCAGGAGTGCGATCGATTATGGCAGACGGTTCCCCAATGCCGTATGAGAAAAACTTAGAGTTTACGCGCGATATGACTCGATTAGCGCACTCCTATCAGGCGATCGTCGAAGCAGAGATTGGGCGAATTAGCGGGACAGAGGACGGATTAACGATCGCCGAAAAAGCAGCCAAAATGACCGATCCGGTTCAAGCAGTCGAATTTGTGCAAGCAACGAATGTCGATGCTTTAGCGGTGACGATCGGTAACGTTCATGGAGAATACAAAAGTCCGCCTCGCCTTGATTTCCCCCGATTAGAGCGCATTCGTAATCTGTTAGAAATTCCGCTGGTGCTACATGGGGCATCAGGTTTGCCAGCGAAAATGATTGCCCGATCGATTCAACTCGGTGTGTGTAAATTCAATGTCAATACCGAAGTTCGACAGGCTTATATGCAGGCGTTAAAAGCTGAAATTTGTGGACAAGAAGAGCAGGATTTGTTGGAGGTTACAGGAGCCGCGATCGCGGCAATGCAAGACGTAATTGTTAGTAAACTAGAGCTATTCGGCTCAGTGGATAAAGCTCATCTGCATGAAACCCCTTACGCCGCTGTGCTAACGGCTGCCGCTCACACAAATTAGGTGAGATTAATTAAGAGCAAATTAGCTAAAAGTAAATTAATTAAGAGACAAATTAATCAAGAGAATTCTGTCAGAACGATAAATTTGATGTTCTAGAATCTAAGCTATCTGATCGGAACCCTCGCTCGTTGAGGATCATTCGATCCATTGGTCGCGATTTTCAACAAGTGATACTTAACTTATGCCAACGTCTCGCGAATCCTCCTACAAGTTTCCGCAACCGCTTGATCGAATCGCGATCGGGCTAATGCTCATTTTGGTCATCTTCACTGGAATTTTGCTTCTGAGCGGCGATCGCAGCGCGCCCAAAGTTCGAGACTTTAGCTGGCAAGGGAAACAGGTTGGCTCCGACGATCGCGCTTTTCTGCTGGCATTTAGCCGCCCGATGGATCATGCCAGCGTCGAACAAAATCTGAAGATTCAGCCGGATCTGCAAGGCAAAATCAGTTGGGCGGGGCGACGGATGGCGTACACCCTCGATCAGCCTGCACCCTATGGCACAGAATTTACCGTTTCGCTTTCAGATGTTCGCGATCGATTTAGTAAAGCAGGCTCCGATCGCGGTCTTCTAAAATCCTTCAGCGAGACGTTTAAGAGTCGCGATCGCACTTTTGCATTCATTGGAGCCGAAGGCAATGAAGCCGGACGATTGATTCTCTACAATCTGACTCAGCAGGATAAGAAGATTCTCACGCCTGAAAACCTCGCGGTGATGGATTTTAAAACTTATCCAGAAAACGACAGAATTTTATTTAGCGCGATCGAACGCACCAATCCGCCGCAGTCTTTGGCAGAACAAAAGCTCTACACCGTCACCACCGGAATTCTCATCCGGGAACCCGCCCAACTTGGAGATTCATCGGCTCCGACCGCAACCGCAACGCCCACCCCAGCAGGACAAATCACCCAAATCCTCAACAATCAGGACTATCAAAACCTCAAGTTTGACCTCTCCGAAGATGGGAAAACGATCGTGGTTCAACGTCTCAGCCGCCGCGATCCAAATGATGCTGGCGCTTGGGTGATTCACGCCGGACAAACGGCTCAACCACTCGACAACAAACAAACTGGAGGCGACTTCCTGATCACGCCCGATGGCAATTCTCTTGCAGTGGCTCAAGGACAAGGACTGGCAATCTTACCGCTACAATCCCCAACTGAACAAGCGCAAGCTGATCCACTCGATTTCTTACCGAAATTTGGCACGGTATTGAGCTTTTCACCCGATGGAACCGCCGCCGCAATGGTGAAATTTAATACGGATTACACGCGATCGCTGTTCTTGGTTTCGCAGGGCGTTCAGAAAGAAATCCTCAAAATTCCAGGCTCGATCCTCAGCGCTGAATTTGATCCGAACAATCAGACTTTGTATTGTCTATTGACAAATTTAATTGCAGGAAAGAACTTTCAAGAACAGCCTTATCTGGCGGCGATCGATCTCAAAGCTGCCCGTGAAGGCAAGCCAATGGAGCAGAGCTTGCGCCCTCTCGTCTTGTTGCCGATACAGCGAGAAATTCGGGTCGATCTTGCTCCCGACGGTAGGGCGCTGATTTTTGATCAGACTCAGGCAGACGATCGCGCCAAAGCTGAAGTCAGCCCGTCTTTGGCGAATAGTAAGCTGTGGTTGCTGCCGCTGACTGGCGATCTCAATGCGAGACCTCAACCGCAAGAACTCCCGTTTCACGG
>DATJEM010000190.1:0-6658 GCA_035496615.1 Leptolyngbya sp. | reverse complement strand
TTCACTCGATCGATTATTTATGCCGGAGATCGTCTAATTTCGCTGATCATCCATTAAGAATGTCGGATCACTGCTGCCCGGAACGCGCCAATCCGCATTCTCGCCACCGATGATTACTCGCTCGATCGTGACAAAATCTTTGCTCAACTGTCGCAATGAATTGACTAGAATATCCAGCGCGATCGCGTCAGTGGTTCCCAGATCAAACCAGCAGCGCCCCCAATAGCCTTCATACTCAAAGTCGCTCATGTTGTGCATTACCGCCATCATGCTTTCGTCAGCGGTACTTTCGTCATAGGGCATATAGCTTACTTCTAGCCCCATGTCTTGCACTTGCAAATTTTCAGCATTAAAGCCGCCTAGTTTGCCAAGAAAAAACCAGGAGCTAAACACCTCTTCGACATACTGCTTCTCCATTTCAGAGGGCACAGTACTAAACTCAACCCAAATCCAAACGTTAAACGGATCAAACTCGCGAAACTGAATCAGCATAGATATATTCGGAATTCAGACAGATTGGAAAGTTGCCCGAATTCCGACTTCATTCTAACGCCCGCTGGTGTGCTGTTGCGCTCCTTTCAGTTCTCGCTGAATCTGCTGAACGGTTCCAGCGGGAAGCTGATCTTTTTTGGCAAGCGCTTGTTGAAATAGCGGAATGCTGTCTGGATAGCGCTGACTGCGAACGAGAATTTGCGCTTTGAGATATTTGAGTTCGGGATTGTCGGGAGCTTCAGCGATCGCTCGATCGGCTGCTTGCATCGCTTTATCAAATTGCTTGAGATCCCGATATCCCAGCGCTAAACCTCGATCGGCAACATAGCGCGGCTGGGCAGTTTGCTCAAGTCTTGCGATCGCGTCCGTCGGACTTGACAGCGGCAGATTTAGATTGGTCGCCAGCGTCAGATCAATCAATCCTTTGATCAGATTCAGTTCTGGATCTTTCGGACTAATGCGCTCTGCTTCATCTAGATAGTTGAATGCTTGCTGAAGGCTGCCCAGAATTTGGGGAATGCCTTGTACCGTCCCTTCGGTCGCCGCGATGTATCCGGTCTCTAGAATCGTGCCTGCTGCCTGATAGAGATTGCCCCTTAGCGGATCGGTCTTGGTGAGTTGCTCGGCTGAAGTGCGGGTTTGAGTCGCGTAGGTTTTGAACTCGTTTAGGAGGGCTTGTTTGCGTTGGGGATTAGATTCACCTTGCCAATTGAGATAGGTAACAAAGCTTTTGAGCGCCAGCGCCAGCGGCTCATTCTGATCGGTTTGATTGATTTGATTTAATAAAGTCTGAGCGCTGCGATAATCGCCTTTCTCGAAAATGGCTCGAAATACCGCCTCAGTGCGATCGCTAATCGGTCGCGGATTCGTGGTTCTAAACGGATCTTTCGCCAGCGACGGACTCGCCAACATTCCCACCATCAGTGCTGCCGCGCTCAGTTGTTGAGCCAGCTTGCTAGTCAGCCGCTTCACCATAAAATTTAAATCTGTTGGACGCATCAGCTTAGAGAGACGAGATTGTCCGATCGCAGGTTCCGCCCAATCTTATCTGTTTGCGCCACAAGAATCAGTTCGCCCGGATGAACGCAGGTTACACTGAGAACTGCCCCGATCGCAAGTCCCGAATTCATGCTTTACCTGCGCGATTTGTCTTATCACCCGACCGCTACGCCTGAACCGATTCTCAAATCGATTAATTTGGAGGTTGCACCGCAGCAATTGAGCTTAATCGTTGGGGTGAGTGGTTCTGGAAAGAGTACGCTGCTGGAAATTTTAGCGGGACTGGCAGAGCATACGAGCGGCGAAATTCTCTGGCGCGAACAGGACTTAAATTTTCTGAATATGCAGCAGTTGTGCGGGCTGGTGTTTCAGTTTCCAGAACGACACTTTTGCGGCGGCACGATTTTAGAAGAATTGCGGCTAGGACATCCAGAGTTGAGTTCCGATCGCATTCACGAAGCGCTGCAAGAAGTCGGTTTAGATCATCTGCCGCTTTCGACCGCTCCTCATGCTCTCAGCGGCGGACAACAGCGACGATTGGCATTAGCGGTTCAGTTGATTCGTCAGCCCAGTATTTTACTGTTGGATGAACCGACCGCAGGGTTAGACTGGTCAATCCGGCGACAGTTGGTTAAGTTGCTTGCCAAGCTAAAAACACATTGGAGTTTGCTAGTTGTTTCACACGATGCGGGCGATCTGTTGGAGATTGCCGATCGCTGCTGGACGCTGAATCAGGGTGAACTCAAAGAAGTCTCATGCGAAGAACTTGCACCGAAACGATTGGAGCAAGTGGGATGATTGCAGCTTTACCAGAAATGAATGACCTTTGGGAATCGACAACGCAATGGGTTCCTACTGAAGAACAACGATCGCGCTTCCAACAGTTTTACGAATTGGTTTTAACGGGCAATCAACAGCAGAATCTCACTCGCATCACTGAACCGAATGACTTTTGGGAAAAGCATTTGTGGGACTCGCTGCGGGGTGTTTTTCCGAAAGCGACAGCAGCGGATTTAAGCGCGATCGATATTGGAACCGGAGCGGGATTTCCGGGGATTCCGATGGCGATCGCCCGGTCAGATTGGCAGGTGACGCTGCTCGATTCTACGCGGAAGAAAGTTGCTTTTCTACAAGATGCAACCAAAGCGCTGAAGCTCAGTAATGTGCGATCGATGATCGATCGCGTCGAGCAACTCGGACGCACTTCTGGACATCGAGCAGCCTACGATCTCGCGACCATTCGGGCGGTGGCGGCGGCTTCGGTGTGTGCTGAGTATGCGCTACCGTTGCTCAAAGTTGGCGGACTTGCGGTACTGTATCGCGGACAGTGGACGGAAGCAGAAGCGATCGGACTCGATCAAGCGGTGGAACAGTTGGGCGGCGTGGTGGAAGAATGCGATCGCTTTGAAACCCCTTTGACTCAGGGAGTGCGTCATTGTTTATACATTCGCAAAACAAAAGCGACCTCCTTCGAGTTTCCAAGAGCGATCGGCATTCCGACCCAAGAGCCGCTCTAGCGCTTATTCCGCAGGTGCTTCTGGTTCCGCCTCTGAGGTTTCGGTTTCGGGTGTTTCTTCAACGATCGGTTGAGCCGCAGAAGGTTTCGGCGGTTTGGGTCCTCGCATCAAGGCAAGATTTGTGGGTGCGGCATCGACGGGTTCTTTTTTGCCACGATCGTTTCGCTTCTCGCGCTTTTCGGCTGCGGGTTTGGGCGGCGCATCGCCTTTTTTGACCGGACGGGGGGCGGAGGAAGGTTGGCGTTGTTCAGGAACCGAAGCGCTTGTGTCCGGGTTCACCGTCGAAGGCTGATCTTGCTCCGAAGGTGGAGTCGTTCCGTCTGCTGCGCTGTTGGCTTGGCGTTCAGACTTTTTAATGGGTCGCTCTGGCACGATGAATCCTTGTAAATAACGCTCATATTTTAGCTTTATTAGCCGCGCCTAAAGCCTCAATCTGGTTTGTCGTTCGACTTAACTTCGAGAAGTTCAAGCTGACTTGTCGAATCGGCGATCGTCAAGTCCCTCGATCGAGTGCTTTAGGGGGATAGATCGCTAAATCCAAACTTCAGCGATGACTTAGTAGAGGCGGTGGTTCGATCGCTGAAATTCGCTTCGCGCTCAAAGATCACTAACTCTCAGCAGTGAGTAGCTTTTTCTTCATACTTCTGGCTCGACCTTCGGTGGCTTTGCGAATGCGATCGCTTTTGCGGATTCCGCCTGCCATTTCAAATTCGCGGCTGTCGTTGCCATACTTTGCCGAAACGCCCGTCATCAGTTGATCGAGCAAGTCGCCCATGCGTCGTTCCATCTCGTCAAGTTCGAGTTTGGTGGCATTGAGTTGTGCGATCGTCGTGTTGTAGGCGGTGAGGGTGGTGTGCAACTGTTCGATCTGAGTGGATAAAACGGCAAGATTGTGATTGTTGCCGAAGTCCATTTTGGGGTCGATCGCGGTGAGCTTTAAGATCCGGATTTGCCCTTTGTCGAGAATCCGTGAAGTGCGCTGTAAACGAGGCATCGATAGAGGGGTTTGTTTGATAAATGAATGCTGCTAGTGTGTCTTATCGAACCTGCAAACGGGCTGAGTGGATCGCACAGAAAAAGAGATGGTTTTCAAGAAGTTTTTGCAGCGGTTTAGGTAGTTTTCTCAGTCGGAGTGGGCGCGATCGAGGATTTTACTGAAAAAATTAGCCGTTTGCCTAGCACGGGGAAGGCTGTGCCTAGCACAAGCGCAGTTTTGCTTGGTACGATTGCGGTTTTCACGAGTAAAGCGGTGCGTTGTGCCTAGCGCGGGAGCGCTGTTGGTGGGCACGGGGTTAATTTTGGTGGGCAGAAGAGAGTCATTGCTAGGCACAAACTCGATCGAGGGGACGATCGCGCAAATTGTCATTGATTGAGCAGTTGCGAGCGACGATTAAAGCGCGCTTTGCCGCAAGGCGGAAGCAGCGATCGCCAGACTTGAAACAGCGCGATCGCCCAAAGCAGCGAACAAGCGCGATCGTTTGTCCAGCGATCGTAGATTCAACCACAGCAAGATCAAGCGCTCTACAGCTCAAAACTGGCTCGATCGCCTCGTCTACAAACCCTTGACATTTTGCTGTCATAACTGCGCTTCATCATAAGAATATCGTTTCATTTGAATTGATCTTCGATGCTTCAATCTTGCTCAAAGTCCGCTCCACGATCGTCGGTTTGGTTTGCCGCTGCTGTTGGCAGTTTCCTCAGCGCTCAAAGCTTCTTCGGTCTTGCTTCACGTCCGGTAACAACAGCGCAAATTTACGAGGTGCAGCCGACACAAACCGACGTTCCAGCGGACAATCATTCAGATGCGGCTTTTGCTCTCACCGCGATCGGAGTTGGCATTGTCGGATTCAGTTGGGCACGCTCTAGACCCAACTCCAAAGCTAGCTCCAAGCCCAGCACAGGTCGAATCGATCGACATCTCTTACTGTTACTGCATCAAGATCGCGCCGCCGCTGAACGCCTGATTGCTCAAATGCAGCGCCAGCACCCAGAAAAATCGCGCGATTGGTGCATTGATAAAGTTAAGTACGACTTAGGGCGCGATCGACATTAACCACCATCTTCTAGGCTCGATCCAGCCGAGTATCCGCATTGTGCAGAGCAAGGAGAAACTAGCAGCAATGAGATCGCTGTGAACTTGGAGCAGACAACCTCTCGATCGTTCGGCTCAAATTTAGCTCTCCAAAGTGCCCATCGTATCGGGTACAGTCCTCAGGGCATTGTTGCCTTCTACGGGATACCGCAGCAAATCGCCCGCAGCAAAAACGTTTGGATCATTGCTAAACAGTAGATCCAAATTCGTTTTAACCAACACAATTCATTCAAACTGCTTTGTGTTGTCCGCCATCGGTTTGCCGTCACTTTCGAGACAAAACCCCTCGGCTGCGGTATTTATCTGCTGCTGAGTCACCCTAATCGATTCTCCTGCAGCGTTCTCTGTCCTTCACCCTATCGCGTTCTAATCTGAAGCATTTGATTTCCGCCGCGCTGAAATTCATAAGCAACTTGCTGAACTGTAACCGAATAATCTTGTTGCTTGAATGCTTGCACGATCGGGTCAACAAACGGAGACATTTCGCCTGTCATATTCAGCAATAGCGGGAAGATTCTCACCTCAGAGGAGACACGACACATTTCGAGAATAGATGCTAAATGAAATTCCAGAGATAGCTGATCAGAGTACAAAAATAGCAGATGAGAGCATAAAGCTAAGTCAAACTGATTGTTCTCGAATGGAAGTGTTGGGAGTTCATGCTGCTGATAGCGTCCTTGTTTGAGTCCGATCGAGAAGTCTTTGAGAAACTGCTGCATGGATATCATGCGCGATCGACCCATTTCTTCAGGCGATCGAAACGTTGTCCACACGAAATTGTCTCGCGTTGCCTCGACTTTCGCCAAAACAACCTCATACGTTTGATCAATCCGCTGCTGAATTTGCTCGGTTGAGAACTGATAGATCGGATCGCATGACACGACGGAATGCTTTAGCTGCGTCATTTCTGCATTGAAACTTGCAGGGCCGCCTCCACAATCAAGAATCTGCTTCTGAAGATCAGCTTCAGTTAGATCGAACATTTGCATATATTCAGAGCGCGATCGACCCCAGGGAACGATCGCTTCCAACCGCAATCCCGTTTGCAGTCCCGTTGGCAATTCCATGGTTTAAGCTCCCGCAATAAACACTTTCGTTTGATACTTCATATAGACCCAGCCTTGATCATCTGCATAGCAGTAATAAAGCGCTTCAAGACTTTGCAGCAGTCGATCGAGCATTTCTCCTTCAGTCGGAACATACGATCGACTTTTTGAGTAGCCCACCAATCCCGGCAAATCCAGCGCTTGTTCGGATGCAAACCGAAATTCCTCAAAGCTTGGCGAACTTTCGGGATAGGCTTCCGCTCGATTCAGTGATGGATGCTGATTCGAGACTTGATCGATCACTTCACCATAAGCTTGAGTGAACACATCACCGCTTAAATCCCGTGTGTTCCAAACCAGTGCAATTCGTCCGGATGGCTTCAAAATGCGCTGAAACTCTTCTAAGGTCGCATCCGGTTCAAACCAGTGGAAAGATTGAAAGCAAGTGACTAAATCAACAGACTGATCTGCTAATCCGGTTTGTTCTGCGGTCGCTTGACGAAATCCCACAC
>DATJEM010000189.1:0-5623 GCA_035496615.1 Leptolyngbya sp. | reverse complement strand
GCGAAACCAATTCTGGATGTTCTTGCACCGTGCGGAAGCTTTGTAAGGCTGCTGCGGTCAAAGGAGGAGCCAGCGAACAAGTTCCGATCGAAGTCGGCGAACAGTTCAATAAAGGTTTCAATTCTTCAACGTGGGTACTGATGGCGGCTCCGACGGATGCGCCAAATTTCGCGAACGTGGACAGAATTAAAGGATTGATGCCTCTGTCGATCGCATCTTGGGGCTTCAGCCCGAAATGCTCATAAATGCCGCGCCCGGTGGCTCCGAGTGCGCCTGTCGCGTGTGCTTCATCCATCAGCAGCGTGCTATCAGGGTAGTTTGACAGAATCTCGATCATTTCTGGCAGCGGCGCGATGTCGCCATCCATCGAGAACACGGCATCAGAAACGACCATCACGCGATCGCCCGGTTGGACATAGCGCTTCATTTTGCGGGCGAGATCTTCTGTGTCACAGTGGCGGAAAGCTTTGACTCGCACTCTGGGACTGTAGCCAAACATCTTGCCCGATCGGGTTCCCGCATGAGTCAATGCTGAAACGATACAGCCATGATTGAGCACATCGGTCATAATCAGGGTTTCGCGCGTATGCTCGAATCCTGGAACCGGAATCGCCAAATGGCAGAACGCATCCATCAGCGCCTGCATTCCCATCCAAGCGTTGAGAAATAGCTGTGTGTGTGGCAAATGCTTGAAACTCGATACTTCATTCTCAAGCTGGCGATGCAAATCGATTCGACCGCTCAACACCGAGGTTGAACTATTAGATGTTCCGTATTGAAAGATGGCATCGATCGCGGCTTGTTTGACCGATTCGTTTTGGGTGAGTCCCAGGACATCATTGGTGCAAAACGTCAGAACGGTGCGTCGCTGTCCAGTTTCAGCCTCCTCAATTTCCACCATGTTTCCCTGGCGCTGATGACAGAGATACTCATCCGGGTCGAGTTCACTTTCATACCAACGCCGCACGTATTCCTTAACAACTTGCACAGTTTACTCCTCTCACCTGCTTGACGTTCGCAATTCGTTTGCCTCAACAGTATATTTGCCTAGCGTGGATTTCGCTCATGATGGCGGAATTCTGATCGGCACATCTCTAAATATTAAGACGTGATAACAGCTTATCAGGACTCTCAGAAATCGAAAAAAAACAGCGATCGCTTCCGATGACACGATCGCCGTTTTCAAGAGCCAGTAACTCCTAGATTTCTGCGACTGCCCGTTCTATGAGACGACGCGCTAGAGTTTGCGTTCCCGTGTGGGTGTAGTACTTCACCGCAACATCCAGAAATGCGCCGACGTAATCGAGCTTGTCGGCTGAAACATCGACGACACCGCGAACCCGATCGAGCACTGTTTGCTGAGTCAGGTTGCGCGAGGAGACAAAATCACCCATCCAGCCTTTCACCGAGTCAAAGCTCTGTCCGATAAAGTTCAACTGCCCCGCCGAGTCACCCCCCGGAATCAACGGCTTCACGCTTTTGAACGACTGATTTTTCTCCAATTCCTCTGGAGTCGTTTGGCTAATTGTAGACAGACCTTTTTGAATGAAGTCGCCGCCTAGTGGAATTAACCCGTCAAAGCTGACTAACGCTGCCATCCGCATCAAAGATTCGCCGCTGTAGTCTCCCAAAGCCGCAAGAAAGTCACCGATACTATCGCCAGGAATGCCGTTGATTTGACAAAAAGCGACCAGTTCAACCACCAGTTTCACAGTGAGATCCAAGCTTTGAAGCTTTTCTGGCTTGGGCGTGAGATTGCTGAGGAATCCCAAGAACGAGACATCCTGCCCAATTTTGTTTGCCAACGCTGCGGTTCCGAGTGCGCCTGCGGCGTTATCTACGGTTTGATATAGCCACATCGCCCGTTGATAGCCTTGAGATTCGTCGTTGTAGAGATAGACAGCGCGTTCGCCGATCGCTTGAATCAAACTTTCGTCCGTTTCGCCGGTTACGGCTCGAATGGTGTTGGTAAATCCGGTGAGATTCTGCCATTGCCCCGGTACAACAAAATCCAGCGTGTGTAATGCTTTCACGGTTGTGCCGCCTGTGGGCAGTTCGTCTACTAGATCAAAAATAGATTTGCTCATGAAGTATCCTGTGGTGATTCAGTAGTTGCTCAAAGAACTTAGCCTTTAAGCTGGGACAGTCCTTTAAGATCGAATTTCGAGATCCACTGTTGGCGATCAGCAGCCGTGAAGGAGGGGTCGCGCGAGAGTATCTTCACTTGATATTTGCCGACTAGCACTCCAGTTTGGGTATTGCCCATCGTCATGGCTGGAAAGCCAGAAATTTTCTCGGTTGCATTTTGATACTTCGCGGCGGCGGCTGGCAAACTGCTGGTATCCGAAATGGAGAGCATAGCGAGTTCTTTGCCGTCTTTTTTCAGTTTTGCTTCTGAAAATCCTTTTTTCTCTTGGCTATAAACGCGCTCATATCCAGCCGTAGGTTTGGGAAAAAACTTATTAAGCTGGCTGCCTTGTGTCGCGTCTTTGACCACGGCAACCGCGCCAGGTTTGTTGCTTTCCTTCTGTGCCTCAGCAAATCGCGAGGGTTCTTTTGCTTGGCAGCCTGAGGTGAAGAGCGCGATCGCTAACATCACCGCGACGATGCTCCGTTTCCAGTTCGGTAAAGTCAATGATGGGAGTCTCATAAGTGTGCTTGGAGATAGTACTTCACTGAATGATCTACGATCACATCTGATGTGATGCAACCCACTTAGGTTGGATTTTACAAAAAATCAGATGTTTCATCTGTCACTGTAAAAGGATTTTTGGCGAATCGATCGGGTGTAATGCAAAAAGAAACCTACGATCGATCAGGATGATGCAGCGTTTTTTGATAGCGATCGAACTGTTTCACAACCAGTCGCTGCACTGCAATAATCGCCGGATTCACTTCGACATACCGCCGCTGTGGATCTTTGAGGTAGTTTTCTTGCTCGCTTTCGATCATTTCAATATCTTGATGCAGGAACGGCAAGAACAGTAAATGTAAGATCACAGGCTGTAACATTCGGCGCAAGGGTTTCAGCACCCAAACCGGAATCGGCAGGCGCAAAAACATCATGGCAAACGATCGACTTTCGGTTTCAGAAATCGGCAATCGCATCAAATACAGCGAAGAAACGCCTTCGAGTTTATTCACGTAGTTCGGATATTGATAATCGACCGAAATCGTTTTCGTCGTGATGCCGCCTGATTCGCTCAATCCGAGAAATTTTGTCAAAATGCCTTTGTAAGAAACTTGATAGTCTGCGTTGACAGAATCTTCGGTTTCTTGGAGTTTGAGCAAAACCGGATCAAACCAGCCTTGCAAATTCTGGTGTAGGTAGCCGTGAAACACATCCATTGTGTTTTCGTTGCAGATCGAGAAATGTGCTTTGAACTGAGCGCCGATCGGAATCATCAAACACTTTGGATCATCGTATTCGGGAATCTCCAGAGGCGACTTGAAATCAGAGAGCGATCGATCTCCCGGAAACAGCCAAATCAAACCATATTTTTCTTGCACCGGATAGCTTTTCAACTGAGCGCAGGGTAGTTTTTGACCTTCATTCCAATAGGGAATGCCCACACAGTCGCCCTGTCCGTTGAACTCCCAGCCGTGATAACCACACGCGATCGCGTCTCCTTGAACTTTCCCTTTGTCCATCGCCACGCCTTTGTGGGGACAGACATTTTCGATCGCCTGAACCTGATTTTGAGAATCGCGATAGAGCGCAACTGACTGATTCCAGATGCGAACCGGAAGAATTTTTCCAGGTTTCAGATCGTGCGCCCACGACACGGCATACCAATGATTTGGATTAATTCCGACTTCGCGCACTCGATTTTGAATCGTTTGACCCTGAAGCGTCGTCGCCAATTCGAGCATTATTGAATTCTTCCTCTAAAAAATCCTGTGATTTATCGTGACACACTCGCCCAGTAAATTAAAGACTCCGCCAATCGGTAGAATTTGAAAGGAAGCCATTTTAGCAAGCGCCCGTTATTCCATGAATTCCGATCACATTCAAGCCTTATTCGATCGTATTGCTCCGGTCTATGATCAACTCAACAACGGTCTGAGCTTCGGACTGCACCACATTTGGAAGCAAATGACAGTGAAATGGAGCGGCGCAAAACCTGGAGAAACCTGTCTCGATCTGTGCTGCGGCAGCGGCGATATTGCTCAAATGCTGGCAGAAAAAGTCGGGAGAACGGGACAAGTTTATGGTGTTGACTTTTCCGCAGTGCAGCTAGAAGTTGCCCGCGATCGAGCCGAACGCCGCTGTATCAAACCGCCGATTCAGTGGGTCAAATCGGATGTGTTGAATTTGCCGTTTCCGGATGAAACCTTCGATCGCGCCACAATGGGCTACGGCTTGCGGAACGTCGTCGATATTCTTGGCAGCCTCAAAGAAATTCACCGCGTTCTCAAACCCGGCGCAAAAGCCGCCATTCTGGATATGCACCGCCCGGATAGCGAACTGGTTCGCACCTTTCAGCAATGGTATCTAGATGAAGTCGTTGTTCCTGCGGCTCAACGATTTGGCTTGACGGAAGAATATGCCTACATTGCGCCTAGCCTCGACAAATTCCCCACCGGAACAGAGCAAATTTGTCTGGCGACTCAAGCAGGTTTTGCGAGTGCCACCCATTACCCGATCGCGGGCGGTACGATGGGAGTATTAGTCATTACCAAATGAGCATCGCCTCTTTACCCTTCATCCTCTGAACCCCTGTGGATCTTTCGACGCTTTGGCTTTTTGTTGCCCCTCCTGTGATTGGTGGAGTCATTGGCTACTTTACCAACGACATCGCGATCAAAATGTTGTTTCGTCCCTATCGCGCGCTCTACATTGGCAAACAGCAAATTCCGTTTACACCGGGTCTGATTCCTCGCAATCAAGAACGTTTGGCAAAGCGGGTTTCTGACACGATTATGGGGTCTTTGTTGACTCCTGAAGAGTTGCAGAATTTGGCGCGGCGGTTGCTACAACCGGAACGGGTTCAGTCGGGTTTGCTGTGGTTATTAAGACTTGCGATCGAGCAACTTCAAGAAAGCAAAGAACAAAAAACCGCAAAGATTTTAGGCAACATTTTACGAGACTTATTTGGTCAATCTTTGCCGCGACTGCTAAAGGTTTTAGCGCGACAGGAAGAATTTCTTGAAGATCAACTCAATCATATTTTTGATGAAATTATTTTAGAGTTTCACTTCAGCGCAGATCAGGCAGATAAACTGTCAGACTGGCTGATTCAAGTTGTCATTCCGCCGGATGTTTTGCGCCAAACTCTGGTGGATTTTCTCACCGATCGCAACATTCAAGTGATCGATGAAGGCTTCCGAGAAAAAACAAGCGGAACCTATTGGGTGGTTGCAAATCTATTTGGAGTTCGCAATACTTTAACGAGATTAAGAACCTTTTGTTTAGACGAAAAAGAAAACAGCAACGCGGTTCTCTCAGAACTGATTGTTTCACTTGGCGTGAAGCAGCGCTTTAAGGAATGGCTTCAGAATATCTCACTTCAAAATCTACCCGTTTCCACAGTTCGACAGCTTCGCAAGACAATGCGAGAAAGCGTTCGGCATTACCTTCAGGAGCGTGGATCTGAAGTTTTACAAGGATTAAGCGGATCGG
>DATJEM010000188.1:0-5396 GCA_035496615.1 Leptolyngbya sp. | reverse complement strand
GGAATCCCCAGCAAGGAGCAGATATTTTCAGCCGTATAGCCGAGCCGCTTTAATCGATCTCGCAGTCCTCCTAAAACATGCCATGCTGAGAAACTCTCATCTGCAAAGGGGGCGAGTGTTGAGGTCGAGTTTGAGAAGGATTGATCGTCTGGCAATGGTTCCCACTCGATCTCATTTGGTGGGAGAGCATAGTGGTTCAGTTGTGCCTGTGCCCATTGGATTTTTTCTCTAAATTCCTGAGTGGTCAGTTGTCGATCGACTCGCAGTTCCTCTAATGGTTCTCTAGAAGCTTGCAGGACTGCGAGTAACAGTTTAACTTCCTCGTAACTATAAGTTTGAGGTGCAACTTTCTCAGTCAGATCCACCAACATAGACTGCCCTAACGGGTCAAGCAGGAGAATGACTTGATCAGATAACTGGGTCTGAAGTGAACCATAGAAAGGAGACTTGCAGAATAGCAAGCTCGTTTCCTTAAATCGCCCCCCTTGTGCTGAAAGTTTTTTCAACTCTTCCATCGACCAAGGACAAGTCGTTGTTTCTCCAAAGAAGAGCGCTCGATCGAGTCGCTTCATTAGGTCGGTCACTGCGGGCACAACAACGGGCAAACCGGATGGCATCTGGCTCGGACTCACTCTACTCAAATGCGCTTCATAATCCAACACAGGCTGGTGGCGTTTTGTAATCCAACAGTTGTCAATCGCCAGAAAATCAATGTCCGTTTTTAGAAAAGTTGAGATCGCTTCAGCAGGCGTTTCAACGATCGGTTGCCCTGCAACATTAAAACTGGTGTTCAGTAGAACGGGAACGCTCTGTCGCTCTTGCACTAATTGATAACAGAGCGCGTAGAAGAATAGATTGTCCGATTCAGTCACAGTCTGAACTCGTCCAGTTCCGTCAATATGGGTTATGGCTGGGATTTGGTGGTGAAATTCAGGCTTAATGTGTGAGACCAGCAGCATAAAGGGTGCTGCGACAGGCTGCTCAAATACTTGTGCAACAGATTCTAAAGGAATTACAGGCGCAAAGGGGCGAAACGCTTCCCGAAATTTGACTCGTGCATTGACAATATCTTTCATGCGGCAGTAGGTCGGATCAGCCAAGATTGATCGATGTCCCAAGGCGCGAGGACCGTACTCCGAGCCGCCCTCAAATCGTGCAATGATATGTCCTTTTGCCAATGCTTGAGCACAGCGAACAACCATTTCCTCAGAAGTGAGTTGCTCCACTGCGACCTCATGATTGAAGTCATGCAAAGCTTGAATTGTTTCTGCTTCACCATAAGAGCGCCCTAGCGTCGCTTGTTTCAGCGGAACTCGCTTTTGACCATAATCGATCGCATAATATCCCCACAAGGCGCAACCTGCTGCAATTCCACTATCTCCAGCAGCCGGGAAGATGAAAATATCCTCTAGCTCTAGCTGCGTCAGCAATTGATAATTTGCAACTGAGTTTAAGCCAACACCACCTGCGATGCAGAGCTTTCGCAATCCAGTCTTTTGCACCGCCAGTCCGACTAGATGCAGCAATGCCTGTTCTAGCTCATGCTGCACCTTGTAGGCGAGATCAACCAAGTAAGGACGAAGATAAGGCTTACCTTCATGGGTATCGTACTGCTTTTCTAAAGCGGCAACTTCTAGAAAGATGTCGTAAGCCGGAATTTTCAGGCTGAAAGAATCTTTGCTCGTATGAATCCACGGATGCAGATTTGGTTGAGCTTTGCCAAACGGCGCTAACCCCATGAGTTTCCCAGCTTCTGCATGCTGTAAGGAATTACCAATGTCATTGACAAAGCCAGCTTTGCGAGTGATGTACTCGTACAAAAAGCCCAGAGTAGAGAGTCCTGCGAGATGCGCCGTAACGGTTTCACTATGGAGAGTCGATAGGGTCTGCTTTCGCCCCTCGTATAGCGTGTAGGATTCAGTGCGATGAGCGGCAGTTGTGCTACCCGTTGCATCGACAACCAGCACTAAAGCTTCTTCAAATCCAGACGGATAGTAAGCAGAGCAAGCGTGGGCGAGATGATGACTCGGAATCTGGTGAATTTTACTAGCTACCTCCGGAGGCAATGTACGCCGCAGAATGCGAGTCGCATGATCCTGTCCTGGCATATTGGCTGAGATTGTAGCCAGGTCACTCATCGCGATGCCGCAAGCGTCTAGACAATATCGAATTGCTTCGGCTGGCAGTTGCATTTGAGCCGCATTGCCCGGAGCTTGCTGGAGATAGCCTAAGCTGTATTTTTGTCGATCGAGGCGCTCTTGCTCGATTGCAACAGAAATTTCACCATCTTTAACAACTGCAACTGAGCGCTCATGTCCTAGATTGATGCCCATGTGATACCGAGCCATTGCATACCCTCCGTAACTTGTAAACGTAAAGAATCATTGGAAACCAAGAGAGCACGACCAAAGCAAAGCCTGCAATCAAGTCGAGAACTTAGGATGACCCGCTGCTGGCTTGCTAACTATTCGTTTTTGCTTGAAAACGAGTGAATACTCTAACAGTATCGCAAAGCTGGCTCACGCATCAGTGAAACCCGCAATCAAGCACAGTCACGCTAGAAAAAGCTGAAAAACTTACTGAATATCTCTAATTGTGATTATAAAGAGAAAATCAAACTTACTTTGTCATCCGAAATACAACTTAAAAAATGCAACAGTTTGAAATGTATTACTTAGAATCTGCTGAAGCAATCTAGAAAGAATACTGAGTTAGGGCAAGCAATCCGTTTGGGTATTCTAGGGTCATCCAACCCTGCAAAAATTTTGTTCTAATCAAAAATACAAATGGACTACAACAAGACAGCATTGCTGCTAATTGGTTTCCAAAATGATTACTTCTCACCCAATGGGGTCTTGCACGGGGTGATTGAGGAATCTTCTAAAGTGACAAATGCACTAACCAATGTGCTGCATCTGTTGGAATGTCTAGAGCCAACTCCAGTCTTGCTCATAGAAACCCCAATTTTCTTTACCCCTGGCTACAAAGAATTAACTGAACCTGTGGGGATACTTAAGACGATTAAAGAGGTCGGAGCTTTTCAAGCGGGAACTCAAGGGGCTAAAACTATTGATGAATTCAGCCGCTTTCAACATCGAATCCAGCAAGTGCCCGGAAAACGTGGGTTTAATGCTTTCATCAACACAGATTTAGATGAAGTTCTAAAACTTCACCAGATCACCAATGTTGTCCTTGCTGGTACTGTTACTTCTGTCTGCATCGATTCTACGGGGCGCTATGCTCACGAACAGGGCTACCATGTCTCCATCCTGTCAGATTGTACCTCTGCACGGACTGTATTTGAGCAGTCTTTCTATTGTGAAAACATTTTTCCGCTTTATGCTGATGTCATTGGGCATACAGAGTTTTTGAATCGGCTCAAAATTACTTCTTGCCCCTAAACCAAAATTATGGATGGGACAGGCACTAATTATGAGTTGCATACGCAGATTCAGTATCGCTTGATTGAACAGCTTTCTGAATCCGAACGGCGTTACCGGGAATTGCTCGAAAGCTTACAGGAAATTGTCTTTCGATGTGACCAAGTTGGGTGTTTGACGTTTCTGAATATCGCTTGGGCTAAAATTCTGGGCTACAGTGTGCCGGAATCTCTGAATCAGCCACTAGTTCATTTCCTTCACGCCGACGATCGAGATCGCGGGATGCAACTGTTTGCCCAACTCCAAAATCAGCAAACGGTCATTGCCGAGGAGTTACGCTTTCAACATCAGTCAGGGGCGATCATTTGGCTCGAATTATCCGCGCGTCCGACAAATCGCAATGAAACATCTGGTTCTTTGACAAATATCACTGATCGCAAACGGGTGGAGGAAGTTTTACACGAAGTCAATGAAGCATTAGAAGGGCGGGTGGAGCAGCGCACAGTAGAACTCCAGCAGGCATTGCAAGATTTAGGGCAGACACAAGCGAAACTTTTACAGACGGAAAAAATGTCTAGCCTCGGTCAACTCGTTGCAGGTGTTGCTCATGAAATCAATAATCCTGTGAACTTCATTCACGCCAATCTAATTTATGTTCAAGAGTATGCTCAGAGTTTGTTGCGCCTTGTGAAGCTCTACCAAACGTACTACCCAAATCCTGCTGAAGAAATTCAAGTAGAGGCGGACGAGATCGATTTAGAATTTTTGCAGGCAGATCTGGGAAAAGTAATCACTTCCATGACAATCGGTACCACTCGCATTTGCCAGATTGTACTGTCACTGCGTAATTTTTCACGAATAGATGAAGCCGAATTTAAGGCAGTCAATATTCACGAGGGAATTGATAGTACTCTCATGCTCCTACAACATCGCCTGAAAGCAAGTTCTGGGCATCCACCCATTGAAGTGATTCGAGATTACGTCAAGTTGCCAAACGTAGAATGCTACCCCGGACGACTCAACCAGGTTTTCATGAATATTCTCAGTAATGCGATCGATGCGATCGAAGGGTCTCCTCAGCCCCAAATCACAATTCAGACTTCTATCAATGATCAATGGGTGAAAGTTGCGATCGCAGATAATGGCATAGGAATGCCGGAAGAAGTTCAAGCCAAAATCTTTGACCCTTTTTTCACGACAAAACCCGTGGGCAAAGGTACGGGCATGGGAATGTCCATTAGCTATCAAATCATCGTCGAGCAGCATCGCGGAAAATTGGAAGGTTTGTCCGCTGAAGGAAAAGGAACTGAATTCTTGATTCAAATCCCAATTCGCCAATGTTGAGATTTAACTGTTGTTGTCATTGACAAACAGATTCGATTCTGTCGATCGTTCCTCCTGGTATCGTCAACTTAAGGAAAGAAACGCAGAATTAAATCTAATTGTTCCGCAGTCGTTACGATCGGTCTAATTTACACAGCCGTTTTCAAGCTAGCGACTTCTTGCCAATCCCCGAAGCGTTGGCGCATTTGTTCTCGATATCGTTTCGCACTCCGTTCATCTGTTCATGCTGCTTGGGATGAAAGTGCCCTCGAATCGGTTCAAATGCAGAGAGAAATCGTTAGGTTTGTCCTAGTGCTTTGAATCGCCGCATTTGTCGCTCTTGCGTTCAGGTCTGCTGATGGGAGTGCTGTGCTCGATTGAGTACTGCTATGTTACCTGATGATTGCCGCCAAAGAATCGCGCTGCCACCAAAGCTGTGGTGATCCCTTCCGCATCGCTGATCTGTACTCGTCGGTCTTCTTGATGCCCTAGGGCTTTGAGCAAGTCATCGGTAATCGCATAGAGCGCTATAGTTTCGGTAAGCATTTTCGGCGTTGCTGAATGAGAGTATGAATCAACTTAGAACCGGCACATCCCAAAATTTGAGGTAGTGCAGTAGCAATCGTATCGAATGTCTCAGCATTTCCTCGGATTTTGAGTAGCACACGGTCTCGCGATGCAGTCGAGCTAGGT
>DATJEM010000187.1:0-8689 GCA_035496615.1 Leptolyngbya sp. | reverse complement strand
CTCCCAATTTAGATCCAATTGCTTGCAAACTTCTAGAAAAACATCACAGTCGATCGCATTGCCATGCAGCAAGCTCCAAATCGTTTGGCGCGAACAGACAACCTTTGCCGATAGAAGGGTTTGAGACATCTTCTTGCGCTTCAGAATTTTTCTAATCAGGGTGCATCCGTCAGGAGAAGCTTGCAGCGATCGTCGTGCCATCGGTTTCTACTCTTACAACTCTTACAACTCTTACACCAAAGCCAAACACCTGCCCTGACCTTCTTTCAGCGATTCTCGCTTTTGATAGTGAATAAGGAGCGCTCCACCCACTACCTTATTACACTCTCACAAACCACCATGCAAAACCTCACGTCCTCTTCCAACCCCGATTTTCACCCCACGATCGAACAATCCATCGTTCAAGAACGCCTCCGCCAAGCCCGCTACAGTTTTAACCTTGCCCTGATCGCCATCGCAATTTCTGGCTGTGTCGGTCTAGTTAGTGCAGGACTGCTGCTCTCTAGCAAATTTCCCGAAGGCAGCATCACGGCGGCGTGCGGATTGGCTTCGAGTGCCCGTTGCATTCAGCTCGCCAAAGATGCAAACGATCGACTCGACAAGCTGAGTGATTAAAACTCAAAGGACGATCGCACAATTTGACAGTGAGATCGTCCTCTCCCCTCGATCGAGCTTCCTCCACCCAAAAAAACGCCAGCTTCATCTCAAAGCCAGCGTTCACCAGAAAAATCAAACAGATCGATCGCTACAACCTAATTCTGTTGATGCGCTCCCTCCTGCGGCTTTGTCTTCATTCGAGTCAGCACTCCCTTTCGAGCCGCCTCATCTGCTGGCGTTCCACCCGCCAATCGATACTGCTCACTGCTCTTGCCATACCGAAACGCCACCCCCAACAGCGCTTTCTGCCCCAACTGATTTAACTTCTTCTCCAAGATCTGAATCTCATTTTGCGTCAGATCGATCACCGACAGCGCATCATTGTAAGCATTGACCTGATCGCGCAGTTGATCGATCGTGGCTTGAATGATCCCAACGTTACAGCCCTCACCCAAATCCAAGTTTGGGTCGATCGCTTTTAAGCCTGCTAACCGATGCTCTAATTTTTCGGCAACGTGAGCCGTTTTCTTTTGACGAGGCATGACCGCCCTCCTGAATGACAACATTATCCGCCGCATCCGAAACGAGAAACCCCGATCGCGCCCAAACTGACCTACGATCGCGCTGCTCTACTGTCTCAGGTTTGGATAGGTCAAGCTTGGCTCACCCACGGCGAAATCTCAGTCAGCAAAATCCACAAATCCTGATGATGTTCGCATTAAAGAATGCAGCGCGGGCTAGTAGTTTTGCGTAACTGCATTCCGATCGAGCGCGAATCAAGCGCGATCCGCTCCCGATCGCAGGCAGTGCGTTCTTGATCGCTCGCATTACGCTCCTGATCACGAGCGGTTGGTAGCGTCACCCGAATGAGACGCGACGAACGACGGGCAGTGCGTTCCCGATCGAGCGCGGATCACGCCCGATCGAGGGCAGTACGTTCCCGATCGCCCGCGTTTCGTCATGTCGCGATCGACCTTCGCCAGCAACGGGAGACGATCCAGCCCGTGAGCCAGCCCAGCGGGAATGTAGTATCCCTGCGATTCAGCACTCACGCTTAAGCTCTACTCAGGAAGTGCTGATCTCGATCGTTGAGTGAGGCAATACCTCACCCTCGTCTCGATCGCTCTCAAGCCCTGCCAATCCCTGCACGAGCCGATCAAGTTCCTGCTGCATCTGAGTCTGAACTCTCTCATAGCAAGCATTCACATAGGCGCGATCGTTCACTGCCGCTCGACCTGTCCGCTCAAACACGATCGGCTTACAGATTCTCGTGTGGATTTTGACAGGCAGCGGAATATTCGGCAGCGGCCCCACGGCTAATCCCCAGGGCAACCCCAAATAAATCGGAAAAACGATCGGGTCAATATCAAACAACCACGGCATTCCCCACTCGTGCAGTTGGCGCAACTGTGGGTAGAGATTCGCCAGAATGATCAGCGTTTCATGAGCGCCGATCGAGATCGCCGGAACGATCGGCACCCCTTCTCGCAGCGCGAGTTTAATAAACCCCTGCCGCCCCGCAAAGTGAATGCGATGCCGCTCTTGATAAGGTCGCCACAAATCTTCCGCCCCGCCAGGGTAGACCAGAACGGCGGCATCCTTCCGCAGCGCCGCGATCGCCATGTGAGGATGCGCCCGAATCGCCCCAAGCTGCACCGTGAGTTTGGAATATCCCGGCACCATCCAGACGTTGGGGTGCATCAGTCCATACACCAATCGCTCTGCCCCAAAGCGGTGAAACCAGTCCACCATAAACATCAGAGTGTCAGGCGCGATCATGCCGCCATTGTGAGACCCAACAATTAGCATCCTGCCCGCTGGAGGTAAGTGCTGCCAGCCGTCGCTAGTCACGCGAAAATAGTGGCGATAGAGCCAGTCGCCCAACGGCAGCAGGGCTTGAATGACGCTGGGGTCTCGTCCGTCTAGTGACCAGCCATCAAATCGGTTTTCTCTCGTCTTACGATCCCAATCTCGATTCATCGACGCATTCAAAGAGTCAGCTACCCACTATAAAACGAAACAGGCATGGAGTGAATTCAGGAATGAGTCGGCTTGATTTCGATGCCAGATTAGGTTGATCGTGTCCTTGTGCTTTGCCGCTGTGAAAACAAAGCGGTCATTCAACCAGGTTGTCACTGGCAGATCGCGATATGAATGCCGAAATTCAGCGGGTTCTCGCTGCACGTTGATGCGATCGTATCGGTTGCAACCGTCCCAGCGGTTAGATCTCTTCCAAAACCGAATCATCTAGTTCCCTCAAACCGTGATGCTTCCAGCAGATAAACAGGCGGCAGAAGATTACAATCATTACACACTAGAAAACGCTCAAGAAAACACTCAATGTTGGAGATTGGCACCGATGGATTGGGAAAAGGGACGTAGAAGCACAAACGTTGAAGATCGACGGGGTAGAAGAGTTTCAGCGCCGCTCGTCGGTGGGGGGATTGGCACAATTGTCTTAGCCTTGATCGTGACCTTTTTGGGCGGTGATCCGAGCGCCATTCTCAACCAGGGCGCCCCGTCTGCCGATCGTCCGGTTTCTACTTCTCCCCAATCTCGCTCACCGCGATCGCCCAACTCCGCACCCGATAAAATGTCCGACTTTGTATCCGTGGTGCTAGCGGATACAGAAGATACCTGGAGTGAGATCTTTAGACAAAACGGCGGGAAATATGTCGATCCAACGCTTGTGCTGTACACAGATGCGGTCGAGTCTGCTTGTGGCTTTACCCGATCGGCGGTAGGGCCGTTTTATTGTCCACGCGATCAGAAAGTCTACATCGACTTGGGGTTCTATCGTGAGCTAAAGAACAAATATCAGGCACCCGGAGACTTTGCTCAGGCGTATGTGATTGCTCATGAAGTCGGACATCACGTTCAAAATCTACTGGGAGTATCTGACAAGGTACGATCGCTGCAAAGCCGCGCCAGTGAAGCAGAAGCTAACCAGCTTTCGGTCAGGCTTGAGCTACAGGCAGACTGCTATGCGGGAGTTTGGGGAAATCGTGCCCAACGATCCAGAAAAATTCTACAGCAAGGGGACATCGAAGAAGCCCTGACCGCAGCCAGCGCAATCGGGGACGATCGTTTGCAAGAACGAGCCAGAGGCTATGTTGTGCCGGAGTCTTTTACACATGGCAGTGCTGCCCAACGCGTGCGCTGGTTCAAACGCGGCATTCAGACGGGCGATCCAAAGCAGTGCAATACGTTTTCGGGAACGATCTAGATGCGGCTTAGAGGATTCAGGAGAAGCTGCCATCTAGGATGAGCAGCGAAAGCCAATCGGCATGAGTTGAACGATCGTCCTGTTGGGTGGGTGAGAAGCGGAATCTATCCAATTGAGTCCCGATGGTTTTGATCCCGCGATCGAGCAGGTGCGCTGATGTCCAACTCGCGCCAGGGTCAACGATCGCGCTGCTCATTCCACGGTGCAAAAAACGGTAACAGCGCCAATCCCGGTAGCGCCAAAATTGCCGTAATCAAAAAGAAAACCGTCCAACCCGTTGCATTCGCCCACTGTCCCGCCGGTGCGACCAGAATATCGCGGCTAAAAGCTGCCAAACTCGATAGTAAAGCGTACTGCGTTGCCGACAGTCCAGGATTGCATAAACTCATCAGAAACGCGACAAAGGCGGCTGATTCTAATCCCGCACAGAAATTTTCTAAGTTGATTGCTAAAACCATCACCGGAAAGCTTTTGCCGACGATCGACAACACCACATAAGACAAATTCCCCGTCGCTTGCAGCACCGCAAAAAACCACAGCGATCGATTCACTCCCATTCGCGTCATGATTGCCCCGCCTGCGAGTGTTCCAACAATTACTGCCACAATGCTCAAGGCTCGTGGGGTTGCCAAATCTTCTACGCTGAACTTCAAGCCCTTATCTAGCAAAAATGGCGTGGCAACATTTCGCAGCAGCGAATCACCCAACCGATACACAATAATAAACGCGAGAATTGCCATCGATCGTCCGGCTCCATTCCGCCCGATAAAATCCTGAAAGGGTAAGACAACCGACTCTCTCAGCGTTTCTGGCGGTCGAATCTGCGTCGTGGGTTCCGGGGCAATCAATGAACTCACTAGCCCGATCGACATCAGCAGCGCCATAATCACATAGACCCAGCGCCACGGCATCACACCCGCCAGATAAAACGTCACCGCCCCCGCAACCAAGATCGCTAACCGATAGCCGAGCAAAAAGACCGAAGCTCCCGCGCCGCGTTCGTGCCCGTCGAGAACTTCCGTTCGATAAGCATCTGCCACAATATCTTGACTGGCACTAAAAAATGCCACCACGAATGCCGCTAAAAAGAACGGACTGACTGAAAGCGCTTTGATCGTTTGCCAAAAGTCACACACGCCGCGAAAGACCGTTTCAGCCTGACAGACTTCCGCCGAATTCACCGCCACTCGTTGCAATTGGCTGGTGTCTTGGAATGCCATCCACCCGATCGCGAGCAATAGAATCAGTTGAGTCACGACCAGCCAGCCGCGTCTTCTGCCCAACAATGGCGGCACAAAGCGATCGAGCAAGGGCGACCACAGAAACTTGAGAGAATAAGGCACTGCGGCAACGCTAAAGGCTGCAATCACTTTGAGATCCACGCCTTCTTGAGTGAGCCAAGCTTGCAGCGGATCTTTCCCCGTGAGATAAAACGGTAAGCCAGACGAGAAGCCAAGTAGAGTCAGAGCCGCCATTTTTCGGCTTTGAAACACTTTGAGATAGGGTTGAATATTCACAAGATCAAGCGCGATCGAGAACGTTAGTCATCATCGCACAGCAATTGTAATTTGATACTTTTGCTGTGCCATTGATGCCGATCCGAATTAGTCTGCGCCTTCGATCGGTGCGAATCCCTGACGCTGAACGTTCTCCGTCACGACCCGCGGTTCGAGAAACTGCAAGAGATAATCGACTCCGCCCGCTTTGGAACCAACTCCGGACAGCTTGAAGCCGCCGAACGGTTGACGAGCGACGATCGCGCCTGTGATACCTCGATTGATGTACAGATTGCCGACTTCAAATTCTGCCTGTGCTTGCTCAATGTGCGAAGGCGTTCGAGAGTACAATCCGCCCGTCAAGGCGTAAGGCGTTCCGTTTGCCAAATCCAATGCTGCTTGAAATGAGTCCGCTCTCAGGACGGCTAAAACCGGACCAAAAATCTCTTCTTGAGCAATCTTGGCATCCGCAGGAACATGGGTAAAAATCACAGGCGCAACATAGTAGCCGCCTGCGGGAGTAGGAAGCTCGATCGCGATTTCAGCTTCGGTACGTCCTTTTTCAATGTATTCTTGAATCCGCTGTTGTGCCTTGCCATCAATCACCGGCCCGACTTTGGTGCTAGGCAGTTCAGCTTCTCCAATGTTGAGCGATCGCGTCGCTTCCACCAGTCGAGCCAGGAAGGTTTCATACACGGGTTCCAGCACGATCGCTTTAGAACAAGCCGAACATTTCTGACCGCTATAGCCAAACGCAGATTGGACAACCCCTTGCACCGCTTGATCTAAGTCTGCACTTTCATCAATGATCACTGCATTCTTGCCGCCCATTTCTGCCACAACCCGCTTTAGATGGTTTTGTCCCGGTTGCAAAATCGCTGCATCTTTGTAGATTTGACAGCCGACCGCTTGCGATCCGGTAAACACAATCATGTGAACATCGGGATGCTTGACCAAATGTGCGCCCACGGTAGACCCCTTACCGGGAATGAATTGGAACACGCCGCGAGGAAATCCAGCTTCAATCAAGATCTCTGTAATCTTGGCAGCAATCACCGAGGACGTTTCGGCAGGTTTGAGCAAGGTACAGTTTCCGGTTACGAGCGCTGCAACCGTCATGCCAACGGGAATCGCTAAGGGAAAATTCCACGGAGAAATCACTAAAACAATCCCGCGAGGATGATAGCGATAGTGATTGGTTTCACCCGGAAAATCATAGTCTACGCCTCGATCGAGCCGTTCCATTTCGTCGGCGTAATAGTGACAGAAATCGATCGCTTCTGAAACTTCGCCGTCGCCTTCTTTCACAGGTTTGCCGACTTCGTAAGTCATCCAGGCAATGAGTTCATCCCGGCGCTGCTCGAATAGATTGGCAGCTTTGCGCAGGATTTGAGCGCGATCGCTTGCCGGAGTCCGTCGCCATGCCGGAAAGGCGGCTTTAGCAGACGCGATCGCTTGATCCGCTTGTTCGATGTCGATTTGTCCGATCGTGCCCACGGTTTCACTGAACCGCGATGGATTCTCTGAACGAATCTTTTCGGTGGTTTCAACATACTCACCCTTGATCAAAGGTAAATAAGTCTTACCGAACTGTTGCCGAACTGATTGAAGCGCCGCCTGAATCCGATCGCGCTTTGCACTATCTGAATAATCGGTATCAGCAGCATTCTCAAATTTATCAGTAGCTTTCAGTTCAGAGGGTTCACCCGCTTTCGGAGCCGCGATTAGTTCTTCGATCGGGCGTTCTTCCAAGTTCTGCCGCAAAAATGAACTATTCGCAGTGTTCTCTAACAATCGCCGAATCAGATACGACATTCCCGGAATCAGTTCGCCGTAAGGACAATAGACCCGAACACGATAGCCTTGATCGACGATCGCTTTTGCCAACTTATCACCCATGCCATAGAGGGTTTGAAACTCGATTCGATGTTTAGGAATGTTCAGAGACTGAACGATCGCGAGTGCATGAGCCTGCGATCGCACATTATGACTGCCGATCGCAGCATTCAACACTGCGTGATTCTCCAACAACAGTTCTGTCAACCGTTCATAGTTCGCATCAGTTTCAGCTTTATCATTAAAAACAGGCTGTTTCCAATCTTTCTGCACCGCTTTGATTGTTTCTTGATCCCAATACGCCCCTTTGACTAAGCGGACTGTTACCGGAGTTCCACGATCGACTGCCCAATCAATTAAGCCTTGCAAATCTGATTCACTATCGCGCAAATAGCCTTGAATCGTCACTCCGACATCAGAGCGCGATCGAAACTCTTCTTCCATTAACAATGCTTTGAGGGTCGCCAATGTCAGATCTTTGTAAGCATATTGCTCCATGTCAAAGTGAACCGCTGCCCCAAGCTCTTGGGCACGACGTAACAAGGTTCGAGCGCGATCGGCAACCCGCGCTTTACTGCCTGCCTCATCTAGCGGATCGAACTGTGAATAGAACGCCGTAAGCTTGACTGAAACCTGCACTTTCGCAATCGGCTGCCCGTCTGCAAAATCGATTGATTCAACTTTCGACCAAGACTTTGAAGCTTCGGTTAATTGAGTCATCAAATCCAAATAGCGATCGAGGTAAGACTGTGCCTCCGCCTCGGTAATCACCGCTTCACCGAGCAAATCCACCGTAAACGCCATCTTCTCTTTTCGCAAGCGCTCGATCGTCTTCAAAACCTGCTTCAGAGTTTCACCCGAAATATATTTATGCGCTAAGGTTTGTACTGCGGTCGAAAGCGTCGTCGCGGCAAGCTGTCCTGGCATCGATTCTGCGCTGGCAAAATTGAGCAAGTTTTTTAATGCGGCAGGCAGTTCAACCGTGCGATCGCTCATATACTCCTGCAAATGTCGCGCAATTTCGGGCTTGCTTCGCAACGCTGGCAAACAATCGATCAAGCGAAATAGCTGAACCCGCAGACCCGGATTGCCCATCGCCCAGCCGAGCAGCTTATCATCCCACTGCATCTGATCGCGCACTTGGGCAAACCACGATCGCTCTGAACGAGTCGCACTGAGCAACTGACGCGCGATCGCTTGCGTTTGAGATTCGTACCGATCGTCTAAAACTTGACTCACCATAACTTGAAAGTCTCCGATAGATAAATCTGGGAATATTCAGTGTCTTATAGTTCTATTGTGAGATCTGTCGCGTTCCTCACAGCATCAATTTCTCGATCGCACTCTCGATTGAGCCAACCTTATGTACGATAAAAAGATCGTAGCGCGAGGCACGTAAAACAATGGGATCAACTGCACAGTTCGGATTGCTTTGCTTTTTATTATTTTTTGGACTGTCTCAAGCGTTGCAATGGGCGCAGGATCTAACGTTACCTTTACCCTTCCTGATTGTTGGCGGCGCGCTGTTGGCGAT
>DATJEM010000186.1:0-5218 GCA_035496615.1 Leptolyngbya sp. | reverse complement strand
TTGATTGTTCAACCGAAAGCCCTTGTCCGGAAGACACCGCGTTTTCGAGCGGTCCCACGATCAGGGTTAAGGGGGTGCGGAACTCGTGCGAGATGTTTTGGAAGAATTCGGTTTTTTGGCGATCGGCTTGCAGGAGTTCTTCAGCTTGTTGACGAGTGGTATGGTAGAGGCGCGATTGTTGGACTGCGATCGCCGCTTGAGCCGCGACCGATTGAGCCAACTGAATTTCTGAAGCTTGCCAGTTTCTCGATCGATGGTTTTGACGCAGCGAAATGCTGCCGATGATCTTGCCTTCTGTAATCAGTGGTACGACCAGCAGGGCACGAGCGGGGGTGTGAAATTCTGAGATGTTAAATTTTGGATACTCTGCTAAGTCATTGAGAACGATCGGTTGTTGAGTGGCGATCAGTTGTTTGAGAACGGGATTGCCTTCGATCGAAACACTGGACTGCGGCAAGATGGGTTCTGGCGGTTTGTGACCCTGCCAGCTTGAATCATGTAGCCCCACACATTGCACAAACCGATCCTCTTCTGTCCAAAGCGACAGCGCACAGCCATCGGCTTGTAGCCCTTGTCCAAGCTGTTGAGTAATTGCCGCAAAGATTTCTTGGGGATCAAGACTCGATCGAATGGCAGTCGTAATCGTGTTAATCAGAGCTTCTCGTTTGGCGAGGGCGCGGACTTGCTCGTAGTTGTGTGCCTGAGAAAGCGCGAGCGCCGCTTGATCAGCCACAGTGTGAATCAAATCAATTTCTTCGGGCTGCCAAATGCGTGTTTTACCAGCTTGGTGCAACGCCAGAACCGCAATCAGTTCCTGTTGGCAAATCAGCGGAACCATTAAGGTAGATTGAATATCCGACTCAGTATAGGCAGTCTGAAGCGCTGGAGAGTGCTGAATGCGATCGCACAGAGGCACATCTGAGATTGCTTCAACCTGGTACGTTTCCCAGATGGTAGATGCCAGATCGGGTTGGGATGTTGCGGAATCTCGGTAGGTGAAAGTCTGTTCCTGAAGTTCGCCATCGCGGAACGGACAGACGATCGCGCTGCTGACATCGAAGTTTTTGCCGATCGTTTCGACGATCGTTTGCAAGATTTCGTCATAGCTAAGAGCGCTACGAATGGTGCTGGTGATCGCGTTGAGGAGTGATTCGCGTTGAAGGGTGCGACGCAGTTCTTCGGTGCGAGTTCTTAAGAGAGTGTGGGTATCGATCGCGCTTTTAACCACATCGCGCAGTTCGATATCACTCCACGGTTTTGTCACGTACTTAAACACTTTCCCCGCGTTGATCGCTTCGACCAAATCTTCGACATCGGTGTATCCGGTTAAGATAATCCGAATGATGTCGGGATATTTGCTCGCAGTGAGGCTGAGAAATTCTGTCCCGCTCATGATTGGCATTCGCTGGTCAGAAATAATCACCGCAATATCGCCTTCTTTATCTAGAATATCAAGGGCGCTAGGGCCATTTTCCGCCCGCAGCACTTTAAATTCTCGATAAAAAGTCCGATAGAGCAGGTCGAGATTATCAGGTTCATCATCAACGACCAGCAATTTTTGCTTTTGAATGTCACGGGATTTCATGCGCCAGTTGCCAACCTATTAAGGGGTTTGCCCAGTTGAGTCATCGATCGACTGCCGTTGGGATAGAACAGGGTTCGCTCAAGGAAACTTACGATGTTCGTGTAGTCAAGTTGCCCTCGATCGCAGAATTTCTAACGGGAATGACCCTGAGTTGTGTGATTTGGATCGCGCTGACCCACGATCTCGATCCGGATGGCGCGTGTTGGAGATCAAGATCAGCCCGAAAGATGAAGCTTGGATGAAGAAGAGGCTGCATTCCCCTGCCTGTAGCGCAAGCGAAAAAAATAATCAGAGTTGTTACACTAGCGGTATGATGTGTCTGATCATCTATTGACAAAATCTATGCGTTGTCCTGCTTGCCATAATTTAGAGAATCGGGTGCTGGAGTCGCGCTCTGCTGAAAGTGGGGAAAGTGTGCGACGGCGGCGAGAGTGTCTGAAGTGCAATCATCGGTTTACGACCTATGAGCGGGTGGAGTCTGCGCCGCTGATGGTGGTGAAGGAAACCGGAAATCGAGAACCGTTCGATCGCGCTAAGTTAACACGATCGCTGATGCGGATCTGTCAGCGCACTTCGGTCACTGAGGCACAGATTGAAGCGGTCGTGGGAAGTGTGGATGCAGCTTTACAGCAGCGTGTGAACCGCGAGATTCTCAGCGGTGAAATTAGTGAGTTGGTGTTGCAGGAGTTGAACGCATTGAACGAGGCGGCTTGTATCCGGTATGCTTCAGCCTATTGTGAGTTTGAAACGGTGCCGGAGTTTTTGGCGACGCTGACGCGGCTGACTTCGGATCAGGAAAGTTCATCGAATGCGATCGAGGCTCCTTCGGTACAATTGCTGAACTAAATTATTTTTAGCTAGACAGTTTTCCCTGGGTTGACTTATCGTTGACTTATCATAATGTTGCTTTGGGAAAAGATTCTCTCGCATTGTGGGCACAAGTTAGCGGGTGCAGTTTATGTCTCATTCTGCCTTTTTCAGCACCATTGAGACGGCTCTGAGTCAAACGAGCGTGACTCGATTGATGCTTGAAGACTGCGAACTGCTGATCGGTTCTGAGTATGGTGCAGTACTGTTGCCCACTCAAAGGAATGTACGATCGTTTGAGCCAATGCCAACGCCTTTGCTGGCTTCTGATGGGGCGGGTTGCTCGGATTGGACAGGGTGCGAAAAAACGCTGGGTGAAACTTTGGTAGCGTTGCGAACAAAGCGATCGATTGAAGTTTTCGGTGATGATAAAACCTCATTTTTGCAGCATTTGGCGCAGCAATCCGATTTACCGAAGCACTATCGACACGGAATTTTATATTTGAATCAGACGGATACGCTCGAAGATCTTCTACAAACCCTCTTCGAGCAGCTTTATCAAGTTCCATCTGACGTGAAGCCTTCTAGAGAGGAAATCCGATTGGGTTTGCGCGATCGCCAAGCTTTGATTTTGCTAGATCAGGCAACTTTGACAGACTCAGGGTTCGATCAGCTTCAGCAAACTTTGCCAGAGAGTGTCTTTGTGATTGCATCGAGTGATGATCGACATTTTCCGCACATTGAAACTGCGATCGAGTTACCAAAGTTAGACTTAGAGTCTAGCTTGCTGTCTGAATCAGAAAGAACAGTGCTTGAACTGTTGGCAACCGTTGAAACGTCGTTAAGCGCAGCGCAGATTCGCGCGATCGCTCAGGTTTCTGAAGTGCAAAAATTAATCAATCTGAAGTTCATTCATCGTGATCAAGGACGCTACAAGCTTCAGATTCGCTATCAACGCTCGGATTTTTGGATGGAGCAAGTTCTAAGATATGTTTTAGAGTGGATTCGATCGCAGCCGTCAACTATTGTTCAAGAGCGAAAATTGCTGATGGCGACATTGAAATGGAGTGCAGATCAGAAGCGATGGTCTGAAGTCTTAGAAATTGCTCGATCGATTGAAGGTGCATTTGCGATCGCGAAACGCTGGGGAAACTGGTCTGAGATTTTGCGATGGAGTTTAGCAGCAGCTTGGGCGTTGGAAGATGAAACGAGCGAATCTTGGGCACTGCATCAGTTGGGAACATTGGCGTTTTGCCAGGAAGAAGTGACGGTAGGATATGACCGTCTGAGAGATGCTCTAGACCTGAGGAGAGCGCTAGGAGAACCAATCGCGATCGCGGTTAGTCAACATAATTTGACTCAAATCAAAGCGCTGATTGTTCCTGTCGAAGACCGATCGCAAACCTATCAACGCTATTTTTACTGGATTGTGGGATTGATTTGCGCGATCGCCTTTGGTGTACTGATCAGCGTCAGCATTTCAACCTCTCAGCAGCCGAGTTACAGAGATTATATCAGCCTGTATGGAGCGACACTCGAATAAGCTATTCGCCTGGTTTTCCAAGATCAAGCGCTTTTTTCACTAAGTCATCATCTACATTTCCAGCTTCATTCTCGCTGGAGTGAACTTGTTTTGCCATGCCTCGGTAGTCTTCTGGGTTGCCCGTCGAATTCGTAGAAGGCGTATCCGACGAAAGCTTGGTTTCTGCGGCTGGGTGGGTTTTAAGCTGAGAAGCGGTCGCTGCTTCTGCGGCATTTTTGCCCGATTGAGTCTCATCAACCTTGCTAGTGCTGAACTCTTGCGCGGCTTCGTAGTCGGCAGACACATTCACTTTCGGAGCGGGTTGATCGCCTGCGGCAATCTCTTCGGCAGTTTGTTGAGCATCGTAAGATTCTGTATTAATTTCAGGCATAAAAATTCTCCTATCTATCGATTAGTGCAATGCTGCCACACTATTTCGTTTCTAAAACTGCTTCAACGCTCGGAGGTTAGATCAACAGGTCGGTCTTAAGGAGGGCGACTTTAGACTGTAAAGCTTGATACGTCTTGAATGATGTTAATCAATGGAGAAAGAAGAATGTCACAGTCTGCAAGTCAGAACGTCGATCCGACTGAGTATTTGGGGGATGCCCTTCAGGGCGCGATCGACGATTTCAATCAATTTCAAGTCGATGATAAGTTAGCGCTGCTGTATTACGTTTACGAAAAAATGGGCAGTTCGATTACGCCGGCGGCTCCTGAAGCGGCTGACCCTGAACTTGCGCCGATGTTGCTGAATGATTTTTATCAGTTGTCACATCAAGACCAGCTTCAAGTGATGCGCGATATTGCAAGTCGGGCAGATACTGAGTATTCGCGCGACTATGGTGCTTTGGGAGAAAACAATCAGCTTTTAGTCTGGTATGCGTGGGCAGTGGGCATGGGCGAAAACGTGGTAGGGATGCCTGCGGGGCATTCGGCTTCGGACGCGATCGGAAACTTGCTCAAGCGGTTTGAAGCGTTTGAGTTTGAGCAGCAAATTTCGCTACTGAGAGAGTTAGCAAGTCAAATGGGGCACACGGACGTGAAGCCGATTCCCTCACAAGCGGAAACCGGAAAAACAGCAAGTCTATAGTCAACCTAAAAACCCCGGATGGGCGCTATCCGGGATTTTTAATCTATTCGGTTTCGACTCCAAACACTTGATCAAACACCTTTTCGACTTTGTAGCCAGAGTCGATCGATTCCATAGGATCTTTCCGCAAGCGATGGCGCAAACATAACGGCGCAATGCGGCGAATTTCATCGATGGTTACTTCAGTTCGCCCTTCTAAAGCGGCTAAAGC
>DATJEM010000185.1:0-5221 GCA_035496615.1 Leptolyngbya sp. | reverse complement strand
TAACGAGGATTGTTTTCATGTGTAGACTGCCTGTTTAACGGTAGCGTGACCGTAAACAGAGTTCCCTGATTTTCCTCACTTTCTAACGCGATCGTCCCTTCATGTAGATCAACGCATTGTTTGACAATTGAAAGTCCTAATCCAGTCCCCGGTATCGCTTTCGCATTACTCGCACGATAAAACGATTGAAATAAATCGATTTGGTCTGATTTCGGAATCCCGATGCCGTGATCTTGAATTTGGAAAGTCGCACTCCGATCGCACAAAGTTAGCTTGAATTCGATCGAGTCACCCTTCGGAGAATACTTCACCGCATTCGATAACAAATTTGTCAAAATGTGGCGTAACAAACGTCCATCGATTTGAGGATGCGACTCACGCTCACAAGTTTGGCGATGAGAGAAAACGATCGAACATGCTCGCTTTTCGGCGAGATGGAATTCATCAATTAGCTCTTGACAAAATCGAATTAAATCGAGCGGATGCGGACAAAACTGTAATTTTCCAGCCTCGGTTTCGCCAACGGTTAGAACATCGGATAAAAGCTCATTCATTCGTTTTACAGAGCCTTGAATGCGGTTGAGATACGTTTCCTTTTTCTGCTCTGTAATTTGAGCGCCGTAGCGCTGAAGGAGTTCAGTGGAAAACAGAATTGTGTTTAACGGATTGCGAAATTCGTGCGAAACCACTGAGACAAAGCGCGATTTTAATTCGTTGATTTCTCTCTCTTTTTCTAACGCAGATTGAATCATAGATTCTGCTTGATGGCGAGAAAGCGCAATTTCAATCATCGTGATCAACTCGCGATCTTCAAATGGTTTTAGGATATAGCCAAACGGCTGCGTCTTTTTTGCCCGATTTAATGTGTTGTCATCGGCGTGAGCCGTCAAGAAAATCACTGGAAGTTGCCAGTCCTGTCGAATTTTCTCAGCCGTTTCGACTCCATCAATCTCGCCGCGGAGTCGGATATCCATTAATACTAGATCAGGTTGAAAATCAGCCGTGTCTGTCAGCGCTTCTTCGGAAGTTGTCGCGATCGAAACGACATGATAACCTGCATTTTGCAAACTGGTTTGAATGTCCAGAGCGATGATACTTTCATCTTCGACAATTAGCACCCTAGCAGTAGACATGAGTTAAACCCTAGCTAAACCCTGATCTTCGATTCCGTAAAAGAGATTGTAAATTGAACGCCCGATTCACTACTGAGGTCTATCTCCCCTCGTAGCTGACGAGTGAGAGTACAAACCAACTGCAAACCGAGAGATTTAGTCGTTCGGAAATTGAGATTCGGAGGAAATCCTCGACCGTTATCCCGCACGATCAACTGATAGCGCGTTGACTCATTTGCATCGTCTTGTGCCTGAAGTTGGATGTAAATGTTTCCCACTTCACCCGATGGGAAAGCGTATTTCAGCGAATTAGAAATGAGTTCATTGATGATCAATCCACAAGGAATTGCGGTATCAATGCTGAGTCGCACTTCTGGAATATCAAGATCGAGTTTGATCGATCGAGAGTTTGCCGAATACGATCGAAATAGAGCCATCGCTAGGCTATGAATATACTCTGAAAAGTCCGTTTTTGCCAGGTCTGCCGATTGGTAAAGCTTTTCGTGAATTAGCGCCATTGCACTCACACGATTTTGACTCTCCTTAAACACTTCGACAATTCGCTTATCTTCGATGTAGCCTGCTTGTAACTTGAGCAAACTAGAGACGACTTGAAGGTTATTTTTAACTCGGTGGTGAATTTCTTTCAGCATCACCTCTTTTTCTTGAAGAGAGGCACGAATTTGGTCTTCCGCCCATTTTCGGGCACTAATGTCCACGACTGAGCCGATCACCTCGATCGAATAGTCATTCAGCAATTTCATGCTGTCGCGCAGCCAGCGATAGGAGCCGTCGTAGTGTAAAAAACGATACTCGCAGGTGACTTCGCCGACTTTCGGTAGTTGGTCAAGATTCTCTAATACGATCGCCACATCTTCGGGATGAACATGATCGAGCCAAAAGTGCGGATCTTTGAGGTATTGCCAAATTTCGTAGCCGAGTTGCTGCGTAATATTTTCGCTCACAAAGGTACAAGCGCGATTGCGGTTGGGCTGGCACGTATAAATGACGGAAGGACTCGAAGAAAGCAAATATTTCAAGCGTGCCTGAGTTGCAATCAAGGCTTTTTCTGACCATTTGCGATCGGTAATATCGCGCTGGACTGAAACAAAATGAGTAATCTTGCCGCAGCGATTTGTAATCGGCACAATATTCAAATCGACCCAGTATTCGGAACCATCTTTGCGATAGTTGATTAGTTCAGCTTGCACTGAGCGTCCTTCCCCCATTGCCGTCCGAATTTTGGCAAGGAGAGCGCGATCGGTATTTTCGCCCTGCATGATCCGAGGCGTTGCACCGATGACTTCTTCGACGGTGTAGCCTGTCATTTGTGCAAAGGCGGCATTCGCATAGCTAATGGTCGGATCGTCGAGTTCAGCATCGGTAATAATGACCGCATCATTCCCATTTACAACGACCGATTCAAATAATTTCAGGCGTTCTTCTGCTTGCTGACGTTCTTCTTGTGCCCGGACTTTTTGCAGCACGATCGATAGATAATCGGCTAATTCTTGGATCATCTCAACTTCGCAAGTTGTCCAATGCTTCGGATAGGGTGCGTTGAGCGCAAGAATGCCGAGTTGATCAGTAGAATGCTGCACCGAAATCATCGCGATCGATCTGGTTCTGCGCCTCAGCATATCCTCAGCCATTGGCGCGAGGGCAGGTTCTTGCAGCACATCTTCGATGATCCTGGGGGTCTGATTCTGAACCAACTCGAAATACTGAGACGTGAGGTGTAAACCTTCGACTAACCCTTGCATCGCAGGCATATCCGCAGGCTGGGCGGAGTGCAGCGCTTTGAACTGTCGATTGTCGATCACGCCGTAGAGAACGCGAATATCAGGGAACCGTTCTGCGGTTTGGTCGATCGCCAGTTTGATCAATTCGCTCACCGAAAGTCCAGCGGTGACACCATGAGAAATCTGATTCAAAATCTGCAAACAGCCTTGCTTCTCGCGCAGGCTTTGTTCGATCACTCTTCGCTGTGCGACTTCTTTTTGCAATTTTGCATTTGCGGCTTTCAGTTCGACCGTCCGAAGTTCGACTCGAAGCGCCAAATCTCGCTTCGCTTGCTGTAGCGCTGTTTCGGCTTGGCGTTGGGCGGTGACATCGGTGGCGACTCCGATCAGTCCGACGATCGCGCCTTCAGCATTGCGAATTGGAGTGGCGCGATTGTCGTAAATCACTCCGCGAAACTCCAAGATAGACCGATGTTCGTCGCCTTGAAGCACGCGCTCGATATCGCGCAGAATATGGGGGTAGTCGCGGTAAAATTCGTAAGCGGATTGTCCGACCAGTTCGCCCGCTTTGATGCCAAGCGTATCGAGTCCTTTGCCTTCAGAAAGCGTATAAACGCCATTTTGATCGATCGCATATAAAATCGTAGGCGTATTGGTGACAACGGTACGTAACAGTTGTTCATTCGCTGCCAGACTCATGCGATCGCGGGCTTGTGCGGTCGTGTTGTGAATGCTAATGACTCGACCAATAATTTCATCTTCGATTCGGAGCGGTTTTGAAAAACGCTCTAAAATCTGTCCGTTTGTGAGATGAAAAATGGCGTGAGTTTCAATTTCTGGCTGTCCGGCTTCGAGTTGAACCTGTTGTCTTAACTGATTGGGTTCAACCAACATTTGAGACGTTCTTTCTAATAGAAACTCGTCGTTGTCGTAGACAGAACTGCCAACGTTCCATTGCCGCCGAAATTCTTGATTGAGGGCGAGAATTTTGTCTTGACGATCGAGCGCTAAGATCCCATCGGCGGCGGATTCGATCGTCATTTGCAGCAGGGTTCGCTCTTTTTCTGCTTGCTGTCGGGCAGCGCGTTCTTGCTGAAGTTCTTGCTGAAGGGTTGCGATCGTCGATTCGAGTTTTGCAAAAGCAGATTGCAAACACGAAATCGTAGACCGTTCTGTGAGATCGCAATCACCTTGATACTGACTAAGAAGCGTTTGGAGTTGAACTAAATCGGGAGGCGCATCAATCTGGTTCATTGATCGTCAGAAAAATAAAAAAAAGGCAAAGGAGAAATCAAGAAAGAAGCCGGATTATTTCAAAAAGCCCTTATTCTTCAGTTTTCGTGGCTCTCCTTTTACCTTTCGCCTTGAACATAAGCGCATTATTCCCTAGATAATAGGATCTGCACCGAAAACTTTTCATCAAGCTCTCACGATTTCTACTTCAGTAATTGTACTGTCTGCCCTGAATTTCCGTATGAAAACCGTGCTTCAAACACTCGAATCGACGATCGCGCCTGCACAAATACGGTCTTGGGAGGCGCTGAGCGACTTTCAGCGAACTCAACTCACTCGATCGGTGTCTCAACCGGAGCAGATCTTCTGGGTTTCTCCCAGTTCGATCGCAGAACTCAGTGCGATCGTGGCTTGCGCCGATCGCAATCAGTGGCGAATTTTACCGTGTGGTCACGCGAGTAAGCTGCATTGGGGCGGCACTGTTGACCCTGTGACGCTAGTAATTAGCACTGAACGGATAAATCAACTGATCGAACACGCTGAAGGAGATTTGACGGTCACGGCTGAGGCGGGAATTTCTTTTGCTGAAATGCAATCGACCGTGGGAAAAGTGGGGCAATTTTGCGCGATCGATCCGATTTTGAGCGATCGCGCAACGTTAGGCGGCATCATCGCAACGGCTGACACTGGATCGCTACGCCACCGATATCACAGCATTCGAGATATGTTGCTGGGGATCACGTTTGTTCGCAGCGATGGCGAGATTGTCAAAGCGGGCGGACGAGTGGTGAAAAATGTCGCGGGTTACGATTTGATGAAATTGCTCACCGGATCGTATGGGACGCTGGGAATCTTGGCGCAGGCGACGTTGCGAGTTTATCCGATTCCGCCTGTTTCTCGATCGATCCTGCTCACGGGCGATCCGACTTCATTGGCACAAGCAGCACAAACATTATTAAGTTCAGCATTAACGCCTGTAAGCATTGATCTGATCTCTAGCTCAATCACGGAACTATTAGATTTACCGAAATCTTTAGGTTTAATCGTGCGGTTTCAAAGCATTGCCGAAAGCGTTGAGCAACAGATCGATCGATTCACTGAAGTTGCAAAAATGCTGAATTTAGAAGTGTCTGA
>DATJEM010000184.1:0-6862 GCA_035496615.1 Leptolyngbya sp. | reverse complement strand
TCTTCTGGGCTGAGTTCATAGATGTCTACATCCAACGGCGAACCTGGATCAATTTTGTTTTTGATCCCATCGATTCCAGCACAGAGCATCGCGGCGAAGGCTAAGTAAGGATTTGAGGTCGCATCGGGGCAGCGGAACTCTAAGCGTTTTGCTTTCGGGTTCGAGCCAGACAGCGGAATCCGCACCGATGCAGAACGGTTGCCTTGTGAGTATGCCAAGTTCACTGGAGCTTCAAAGCCTGGAACCAAGCGTTTATAAGAATTGGTCGTTGGATTGGTGAATGCCAACAACGATGGAGCGTGTCTCAAAATACCGCCGATGTACCACAGCGCATTCTGGCTCAATCCAGCATACAGATCACCGCCAAAAGTTGGCTCACCGTTGTTCCAAATGGATTGGTGGCAGTGCATTCCGGAGCCGTTGTCGCCAAACACAGGTTTCGGCATAAAAGTGATGGATTTGCCGTACTTGCGACCGACGTTTTTAATCACGTATTTATAGGTCATGAGCCAGTCTGCGGCTTGGATCAAAGTTCCAAAGCGGAAGCCCAGTTCACATTGTCCGCCTGTAGCGACTTCGTGGTGATGTTTCTCGATCGGGACTCCACATTTCTGCATGGTCAGCAGCATTTCCGATCGCATATCTTGCGAGGTATCAGTCGGGGCAACCGGGAAGTAGCCTTCTTTGTTGCGAGGCTTATATCCGAGGTTGCCGCCTGGTTCGTGGCGACCAGAGTTCCAAATTCCTTCAGCGCTATCAACGTGATAGTAGCCTTCGTGCTGGTTTTGGTCATAGCGGACATCATCAAAGATGAAAAATTCAGCTTCGGGACCGAAAAAGGCAGTGTCACCGAGTCCAGTGGTTTGAAGATAGTCGATCGCTTTTTGGGCAATCGATCGTGGATCGCGGCTGTAAGGTTGTCCGGTGCGTGGTTCTTGAATTGAGCAAATCATGCTCAACGTTGGGTGTTCCATAAACGGATCGATCCAAGCTGTATCTGGGTCAGGAACCATCGACATATCAGATTCGTTGATCGATTTCCAACCCCGAATGCTCGATCCGTCGAATGGAACCCCTTCGGTAAAGCTGTTTTCGTCGATTTGACTTTTATGTAGGGTAAGATGCTGCCAAATTCCCGGCGTATCGATGAATTTAAGATCAATCAGCTCAATGTTTTCGTCGTTGATCTTCGCCAAGATCTCTTGTGGGGTCGCCATGAAATACTCCTAATAGGTCGCGTAACTTGCTCAAGACTGAGCGCGGAATCGGGATTAGGATCGACGATCGACACCATGTTGAGGAGCGATCGTGACTGATCTATCTGTCCTGAATCATGGTAGGAATAGGTTTAGCGAATTTTTGTAGCGCTGGATACAAAACAGTTTGCGTTCTATAGAATTAACCATTGATTAAGGATCGCAAATGCGACTTGCCAGGTGAACGAGAATTAAAATTTGTAAAGATTGTCTCATCTAGGGACAGCGCCCAGGGTACGGTTCAGAGTAGGCTCAAGCCCGCGTGGTAAACTGAGCTTAAATCTTTTACGGTACGAAGCCCTAAGCTTGCCCCTTAAACTTGCTGTGCGACGGGCAATTCGTCAAAACGATAGGACAAATTGAGCCATTTTGGGAGAAGACTTTCATGCGGGACGCAGTAACAAGCTTAATTAGAAACTACGACATTACTGGGCGGTATTTGGATCGCAATGCGATCGACAGCCTAAAATCTTATTTTGATACCGGAATGGCTCGCATTCAGGCGGCTGGAATTATCAATTCAGATGCGGCTGGAATTGTGCGCCAAGCCGGATTGCAGTTGTTCGACGAAAATCCGGAGTTGATTCGTCCAGGCGGTAATGCGTACACGACTCGGCGCTATGCGGCTTGCTTGCGCGATATGGATTACTACTTGCGCTATGCGACTTATGCGCTTGTAGCAGGCGATAACGATGTGCTGGATGAGCGCGTTTTGGAAGGACTGCGCGAAACTTACAACTCGCTGGGTGTGCCTTGCGGTCCGACGGTGCGCGGGATTCAAATTATGAAAGACATCGTCAAGGAACAGGTTGCCGCCGCGGGAATTGCGGACACTCGCTTCTTGGATCAGCCGTTTGATTATATGGCGCGGGAACTGGGCGAGAAGGACATTTAAATTTGAGTTTTTGCGATTCGATCGGGTGGGGAATGAATTGTTCTCTGCCCGATTTTGTCATAGTGAGGGCGTAAGGATAAGCCGATGTCTGGATGCGAAAGTTGTGATGGTGAAGTTGTAATCCGATCGCAAAAAATTGTGATGGTTTCAACAGATTGAAGCCCCCGTTCTTTCACTCCCTGTCCGATTTTGTAACAGTGTAAGCAGAGCGAAAGTGCGAAGCAAAGATTCGTCAACATCAGTTTAGAGAACCTTCGATCGGGTGTAGGGTGGAAGATAGGCACTTAGGAATCGAACGATGACAACGCAACGGCAGCGCAAAACGACCACTCAGAATGGGAAAGCCTCAGTCGCAGCAAAAACGGCTCCCACTGAAGTGAATGCTTCGGACAGTTCAGAACTCCCCTCAGAAGCTGAAGAGTTGCAGCAAAAGCTAGAACAGTCGCAGCAAAAAGAACAAGCCCTGCAACAAGCGATCGTACAGCTACAAACCCAAATTCAGGAAAAGGATACGATCGCGAAAACGATCGAAACAAAAGCCGACAAAGCGCACACCGAACTCAAGCAAGCACAGCAAACCGCGCTGAAGTTAGCAGAAGAAAATAAAACTCTAATTGCAGCCAAACAGCAGCTTCAAACTGTGATTGAAGCTGCCTCTCAACTGCAAGCAAAGCTGGAACAATCCGAGAAAACCGCTGCTCAAAAAGCCAATCGAATTCATACCGAGCTTGAAAAAGCCCAAAAAGATGCCCTGAAGCTCGCCGAAGCAAATCAAAAACTAATTGAAGAAAGCAAACAGCTTCGAGCCAGTGCAGAAACGATTCAGCAAATCCGCAGTGAACTTGAGAAAGCCCAGAAAACTGCGCTGCAACTGGCAGAATCTAATCAGAATCTGATCGAAGAAAACAAAAAGCTGAAAGCAAACCTGTCCGAACCAAAGCCATCAGAGCCGAAGCCATCAGAGTCAAAGTCATTAGCCCCGATGCCAAAAGCGCCGACCCCTGAAACTGCTGGTGATATGAGAAGCCACCAGGAAATCATTCGGCAGCGCCAAGCCGCAATGTTGGCGCATCCCGTATTCCCAAATAATGCAATGTCATCTAAAGTGAGCGATCAAGAAATCGGCTGGTTCGATTAGGATTTGAATCGATCGCGATCGTGGGGAGCTTCAAAGTCAATTTCAGGACCAACAGGCACAATTCGCGTCGGATTCACCTGCGTTTGGCTCATGTAATAGTGCCGCTTGATATGGTCGAGATTGCAGGTCGATTTGATCTGCGGATGCTGATAGAGATCTTTGAGATAGTTCCACAAGTTTGGATAGTCTACAATGCGGTGAATATTGCATTTGAAGTGACCGTAGTAAACCGAATCAAATCGAAACAGCGTGGTAAACATACAGATATCTGCTTCGGTAATTTGATCACCGCATAAGTATCGCCGCTCTCCTAACACCGTCTCCCAGTGGTCTAAGTTCTGAAAAAGCTCTTTTACCGCTTCTTCATATGCCGCTTGAGTCGTCGCAAAGCCCGATCGATAAACGCCATTATTCACAGGCATATAGATTTTATCCATCGTGTCATCTGTACACTGTTGCAATGCTTCAGGATAAAGATCATTATCTAGCGTTGCGAATTCGCCAAACTCAGTGTCTAACATCCGCATAATTTCGCGGGATTCGTTGTTGACGATCGTGTTCTTTTCTTTATCCCATAGCACCGGAACGGTCACACGCCCTGTGTAATTTGGGTCAGCTTTGAGATAGATGTTTTGTAGATAGGGTGCGTGGTTCACGGAGTCTGGAATCGCACCCGAATTTTCTGAGAAGTACCAACCCTGATCGCTCAAGATCGGATCAACAATCGACACGCCGATCGCGGATTCAAGCCCTTTAAGCGATCGCAGGATCAGGGTTCGGTGTGCCCACGGGCAAGCCAAAGACACATAGAGATGATACCGCCCAGAGGCTGCCTTGTATCCGCTAGAACCATCGGCAGTGATGCGATCGCGGAACTTTGTCGGAGTCCGATTAAACTGACCGCTCTTGTCGCGCTCGTTCCAATCCGTCGTCCACTTGCCGTCTACCAACATTCCCAAAGCCATCAGAATACTCCTAATGCAAACAGTACTAGCTTAGTACAATTTCCGGCTTCGGAGCGCTTTTTTTGGGTGTCATTACCGCATCGCCGATTACCGCTTCCAAATTCGGCATTTCCTGCCAACAATGGGTACAGAACCAATAGACTTTACCGTGACGCACATGACGCAGCAGCTTTTCAGAGCAGCAAGGGCACTCAGGCATATCATTCACCCCAAATTGAATAGAGAAAAATTCGCGATCCGCTACCGATCTCAACTTCCCATCCTCTCTAAAAGATAAAAGACGATGAAGAAGATTTGCTATGGGAAAACTACCCATCATTTAGGTGGGTTTCACCCAGAATAATGTTAACTTTAATAGCAATTTCTTTAGTTGAAAAATTGCCTGATTAGCCATCGAATTAAGCTAATTAGTATCAAAAGAAATTAGCTTAATTCAATAGGTTGTCGTTTTTTGATGTTGATCTTTTGTGCTAGGAAATGATAGAAACCGATGAGTAATCATTCGATCGAACTTTACAACTGGGGCGCAATGCTGCTGAGATTAGGATCAGCCAGTCTTGCCGGGGGTGCGATCGGTTGGGATCGCCAACAGCGGCATAAATCGGGCGGAATTAGAACGCATATGCTGGTGAGTTTGGGGGCGGCACTGTTTGTCTTAGTTCCAATCGAAACGAGCGATTCTGCTGATAGCCTCAGTCGCGCGGTTCAGGGGGTTGCGGCTGGAATCGGATTTTTGGGGGCAGGAGAAATTCTTCAGCGATCGCGACCTGAGCATCACAATCAAGAAGTCAAAGGGCTAACCTCTGCCGCTTCGATTTGGGTTACGGCGGCTTTGGGGGTCACGGCTGGAGCAGGACTCTGGCAACTGACTTTGGTTGGAACTCTATTTACCCTGATTGCTTTAATCGCCATCAAGCGACTGGAATGAAGCGCGATCGGTTCTCAATTGATCAGGGATGATGCACAATAAATCGGTATAGCAAGTCTCAGCAACATGGATCACGAAATTTCAGTCGGCAATCAATCCGGCATGGGCACTCCCCGCTATCCGACCTGGATTGACTCAGGCTGGACGATCGGGCTTTGGATTGCCGCGATCGGGCTGTTTACGATCAATCTCGGTGTGCTGCCCCTGCGCGACTGGGATGAAGGCATTGTGGCGCAAATTGCCCGCGAGATTGCCGATGCTCCGTTTGATTCGCTGGTCTGGCTCTATCCGCGTGATGCTAGCGGCGCACCTTATTTCAATAAACCACCGCTGGTTCACTGGTTGATTGCTCTGTGCTATCACTTTTGGGGCATAAGTGAGTGGACTTCTCGCCTTCCTGGAGCGCTGCTCACTGCAACTTCTGTTCCCTTGCTTTATGGCATTGGGCGCGAGATCTTTTTTCAGCGCAGTACCGCTTTGTTTGCGGCATTGGTCTATCTCACCTCGCTCCCGGTTGTGCGCCAGGGGCGGTTGGCAATGTTAGATGGAGCAGTTCTATGCTTTTTCCTAGCAATGATGCTGTGTGTGCTGCGATCGCGTCGGGATTTGCGCTGGGGAGTGGGAGTGGGTTTAGCATTTAGCTGCATTTGCCTCACCAAAGGAGTTGTCGGAATATTGCTGTTGGCGATCGCGCTTGTATTCGTCGCTTGGGATACGCCGCGATTGCTGACTTCAGCTTACTTATGGATCGGATTCATCCTCGGCTGCATTCCTGTTGTGCTGTGGAATGCAGCACAGATTTATCACTATGGAGATGCGTTTTTAGCCACACACTTTTGGGATCAGTCTTTCAAACGGGTATCAAACACGGTTGAGAACAATCGAGGCTGGGTTACTTACTATGGTTGGGAAGTGATTAAAAATGGGATTCCGTGGGTGTTGTTTTTGCCGATCGCGGTTCGCAATGCTTGGGACAATCGAACCCTCAGTTGGGCGAAATTGGTGCTTGTGTGGAGCGGAATTTACTTTGTTGTGATTTCGCTGATGCAAACGAAACTACCGTGGTATGCGATGCCGTTGTACCCTGCATTTGCGTTAGCGATCGGAGCGCAACTACAAAGATTTTGGCAGCCTGCAATGGCATCAAAGTCGCGACCGCTTGTTCGGGTTCGAGTCTGGGTCGCGGTGTTCTTGGTATTGGCGATCGCAGCTTGGGCAGGCACCCTTTACTATACGTTCTGGATACAGTCTGCACCTGATCTGCAATTGGTCTTCTCGACGTTAGCTCTAACCTTAACGGTGACTGCGATATTGATGGCGCGTCAGGATGTGCAATTTATCGTCGTGCTGATTTGGGGAATGTATCTCACCCTGCTAGTTCTGATGATGTCGAATCATTGGATTTGGGAGCTTGAGGAAACGTTTCCCGCCAAGCCTGTGGGGGTGATGATTGCGCGATCGACTGCAAAAGGACAAACTATCTATACGTCGTATCCGAACTTTCGCCCGTCATTGGATTTTTATAGTCAGCGATCGATTGTTCCGGCAACGCCTGAAGAATTGCTCAAACATTGGCGCGAAGAGGAGCGTCCTTACTTGCTAGTCGATCGCGCAACCTTACAAAAGCTCCCTCAGAAACAGCTTCAGTTTTTGGGCATGACTGAGGATTGGGTGTTAGTG